>JAMOMX010000221.1 GCA_027066935.1 Sulfurimonas sp.
CTTCTATGGTCTTTACAAATGTTATAAATCCAAGAGCTTTTATACAGAGAAAAGATGAGTTTAAAAAGACACTTCTTAAAAAGGGTTGTTCCATAGGGGCAAATGTAACAATTGTTTGTGGTGTAACAATAGGAGAGTATGCACTTATTGGAAGTGGAGCTGTTGTAAACAAAGATGTTAAACCTTATGCTCTTATGGTTGGAGTTCCTGCTTACCAAATAGGTTGGGTAGGGATTAGTGGGAACAGTTTAGAGTTTGATGAGGGTAAAATTGCAATCGATAGTGACGGTAGAAAGTATGCTATAATAGATGAAAATCTAAAGGAAATATAAGATGCAATTAATGATAGATATAAAGAATGAATCAATTGCTAATAAGATAATCCAGATATTGGAAGTTTTTAAAAATGATGGAGTAGAGATAAAACATGTTAATTCAAATAAACCAATAACTAAAAACCAACAACAAGAAACTAATTTATCAGATGAATATATCGAAAAAAATTGGAGAAATTTGATAATGACAAACCATAGTGATTCTGACTACTATAAAAGCGAACAATATAAAATCGATAGGGCTATTGATTGGGAAGAGCGGGGTAAAATTTGAATATTTTACTTGATATAAATGTTATATTAGATAATTTTGATGAAAAACGAAGAAAAAAGTTTTCTTCTTCAGTAGAAGTTTTTGACTGCTTAAAAGAACAAGATGATGTTTTTATATCATCTTGTTCTATTGATAATATTGAATTTTTAAAAATAAAAGATTTGAGAATAGAAAAGGGCTACTCTGCAAAACAAGCTAAAAAAATAGTTAAATTTATCATAAAAGATTTGCTAGAACACTTTAAGATAGCCAAAACACCATCATATATGGAGATAGATTATGATGATATAGAAGACTCACAAATTATCGCATCGGCAAAAGCCGTAAATGCACAAGTTATAACAAGAGATGAGAAGATGCTAGAAAAATATCCAAACCAAACCCTTCACCCTTCCACCTTCACCCTTTCACCTCGCTTAATAGACTTTGCAAACCTAAAAAAACAACATTTTATGTATGAAACCGAACTATCCAAAGCAATGGATGAGGTACTAAACAATACAAGCTTCATCATGGGAGATGCAGTCAAAAAACTTGAAAAAAATCTACAAGAGTTCACAGGAGTAAAACATGCCATAACTTGTAGTAGTGGTACAGATGCACTTCTTCTTGCTATGATGGCACTAGATATAAAACCAGATGATGAGGTTATAACAACACCATTTACTTTTATTGCGACAGCTGAAACGATAGCTTTTTTAGGAGCTAAACCAGTCTTTGTAGATATAGATGAAAAGACATATAATATAGATGCAAGTAAGATAGAAGAGAAGATTACCGATAAGACTAAAGCTATTATGCCAGTTAGTTTATATGGTCAACCAGCAGATATGGATGCCATACAAATTATAGCTGATAAATATAATCTCAAAGTTATTATTGATGGAGCTCAAAGTTTTGGAAGCACTTACAAAGGTAAAACAGATAGCAACTTAGGTGATATATCAACTACAAGTTTTTTTCCTGCAAAACCTCTTGGGTGTTATGGCGATGGTGGGGCAGTATTTACAAATAATGATGACTTATCCCAAAAGATGAGAAGCTTAAGAGTGCATGGGCAGACAAAAAGATATCATCACAAATATATCGGTATGGGTGGTAGAATGGATACTATCCAATGTGCTATAGTAAATGTAAAATTAAAATACTATCCACAAGATTTAGCTCTTCGTCAAGAAGTAGCAAAGAAATATGATAAAGCTCTTGGAAGTAAGGTTTTAACCTTACCATACATAGCAAAAGAGACAACTTCTGTATTTGCTCAATATAGCATAAGAGTAAAAAATAGAGATAAACTTCAAGCTAAATTAAAAGATGCAAAGATACCTACTGCTGTTCATTATCCTATGCCACTTCATCTGCAAGAGTGTTTTGAATATTTAGGAAAAAAGCAAGGAGATTTTCCTATAGCTGAAATAGTATCGAAAGAGATTATGAGTTTGCCTATGAATCCTTATGTGAGTGATGAAGAAATTAGCTATATTGGGAATTATATATAGATGAAAGGCAGGACTATAGTGGTTGTGGATGTTAAAGAGTATCCTGTAAAACCTATAAGCTACAAAAATAGATATTTTTTACGACGAGCTAATTCAAATCATGTTAGGAGCATGGAAGAGATAGCAAATGAATATCTAAAGACTAAAAACAGCAGTTGGTATTTACTACAGGCTGGATGCTTTAAAACTTCTACAGATATCATAGATAATAAAGAAGTTGAGTATATTGCTGAAAGCGTATAGTTGATAAATAAACTCAAACCAAAATCAGAATTTAGTCGTAATGTTTTAACTTTGATGACAGGAACTAGTATCGCTCAGGCTATACCTATTGCTATCACTCCTAT
>JAMOMX010000222.1 GCA_027066935.1 Sulfurimonas sp.
CATAACTCCTTTTACACTTGTAACAAACAAAAATATTAATACTATAAAATAAATAGTCGCAACTTTTTTACTATCTAACGCTAACTTAACACTATTTGTAAAAAACATCTGCACAGCATCTGTCACTTTTGAAAATATTTTATGAAAGTACTTCTCACTTGTGTTTATAAACTTATTATCTAATGCTAAGATTTTTAAAGAGAGCAATGGAACAGCTGTAATAGAGATAACATATGAGGCAGCAAGTGCTAATAAAAGAGTTCCAACTAGAGGTTGAAAAACAGTTTGTGGATAACCACCTACAAAAAGCATAGGGGCAAGTGCTATCATAGTTGTTATAGTCCCTGAGAGATCAGCAAACATAATCTCTTTTGTTCCAGTAAATACTGCCTTATGTATATCATCGTTGAGCTCTTTATAGTGCCTCTCTATATTTTCCATAACAACAACAGTATCATCAAGCAATAATCCAAGTGCCAAAATAACTGCTGTTAGTGTAACAACATTAAACTCTATACCAACTATCCACATAAGAGCTATGGTAGCAGCATAAACTATAGGGATAGTGATTAGTACAACTAAAACTTGTCTAAAACTAGCAAGAAAAAAGAAGATAACTATAGTTGACATAATTATAGCATCACGAAGTGATTCAAACATATTTGTTGTACTTTGAACAATAGTATCTTTTTGCGTATCGCTTATCTCAAAGTTTAAGTTTTGATATGTAGATTTAAGAGATTTCATAACTTTCTCAACTCTCTCAATCGTTTTAACAATATCAGCACTATCCCCTCTTTGAACCGCTAATGCTATAGCTTTTTTTCCATTTCCAAAATACTCAGCACTATTTTCATAATGAGAAATTGTAACATCTGCAACATCTTGCAGTTTTATGCTAGGTGTGATTGAAAGATTTTTTAGAGCATATATATTATCTCTTTTTAAAGATGCTTTTAATAGATATCTTCCCTTTTCATTTGTTATAAATCCTGCGGCTAAATCTTTATTGTTTGCAGATATAACTGCTATTATTTGAGATATGGGTAAGTTAAATGCTTCAAGCTTATCTTTATCTACTATAATTTGAATCTCTTTTTCATAACCTCCAAAAATATCAACATTACTTACACCATCTATTTTTAAAAGTATTTGTTTTAGTTTTGTTTCAGATAATTCACGTATATTTTCTAAAGATATATCATCTTTTTTAGGAGAGACAGCTACTGTCAAGATAGGGGCTGTTGCTGAAGTTATTTTTATAATTTGAGGTGCTAAAATAGTGGATGGGAGTTTATTTTTTATCTTCTCCAACGAGCTACTTACATCGTTTGAAGCTGCGTCAATATCTTTTTCATATTCAAACTCAACATTTATAACACTAACTTCATCAATAGTTGTTGAAAACACTCTTCTAACTTTATCAAGTGTATAAAACTCCTCTTCAACATCAACAGCGATATTGGTTGCCATTGATTCAGCCGATGCACCTGGTTGAACTATTGCTACAGCTATTTGGGGATAATTTGAATCTGGAAAAAGCTTATGATTTATTTTTGTATATCCAACTATACCTAAAAATATAAAAAGTGTTAAAAATGAAAATATAAATGATGGACGATTAAGTAACCCCTCTATAAAGCTATTTGATTTTTTTTCACTAGGCATTTAATGCCTCCCTGCTTTGAACTTTAGTTCTTATCATCACTTAACCTCTATGATATTTACATCTTTATATTGTGGCAAAATAGCTAATTTGCTTTGAGAAGATATTGCTATTTTATCTTTTGTACATGGAGAGATAATCACTTTGTCTTTTTGCGTAAGTAAAATTTCAACATCCATAAAGTTAAATGCTTCATCTTTATATACAACTAAAAAAGTTTTATCGTTATTATAAAGAATTGCTCTATTATCAACCAAACATCCATCTATTTTATTTACAACAACATCTACTCTAAAACTTTCACCATTAGCAGCATCTATACGGTTATATAGTTCTACTTCTGCAACTTTTAAGCCATTTTTAGCATCATCATAGATGGTTTTAATCTCTCCGCTCTCCTTAGCATCAATAAGTACTATTAACCCTTTTTTTATCTTCTTATCTATAAATGAAAATACTAGCTTTTGCTTATTTGTATTTAGTTTTATTATTGGTTTATTTGGCATTGCTAAGTCACCTTTATTGCTTATAATAGTAGATATTATTCCATCAAAAGGTGATTTAATATTTAGGTATTCTAATTGATTAAGTAACGATGATATTTTTTGAGAAGTTGCACTTATGTTAGCATTTATAGAGCTAAGAACCACTGCACTAAGATCTAACATCTCTTTTGAGAGTGCTTTTTTATCATAAAGTTTTTTATTGCGTTCATAAACTGAAGTTTTATATTCTAGATCTTTTTTCATAGCATTAAGTGAACTCTTTAAAGAGTCTATATTTGATTTTATCTCATTAGAGTCTATCTTTAGCAACAAAGTATCTTTTTTTACACTATCACCCTCTTTTACATAGATATTTTCTATATAACCACTTAATTTTGATGAAATGTTTATACTTTTATCAGCATTTAGTGTTGCAAAATAACTTTTTTTATCTGTAAGGGTAGAGTTTTTTGCACTAGTTAATTTAACAGAGATATTTGGCTTAGTTGCTGTAGTGGCATTTGCAACCTCGTCTTTTTTTAAAATTAAAAATTTTCCTGCAACAATTACAATAATTATAAATATTACAACAGCGATAATTTTTTTCATCTATTTGTTTCCTTTTTCAAGTATATATTCTATATAGTAGATAGCTTTTTGATATGAATATTTTGAATCTATCATTTTTGATTTTGCTAACTCTTTTTGAGCATTTATAAACAGTAGATCATTTATAGTTATTGAACCACTTTCATATCTAATTTGCTCTATCTCTGCACTTTGTACTAAAAGCTCATATTGTGAAACTGTATTCTTATAACTTGAAATAGTTTCATTCAGTTTTGAGAGGGCTGTCGCAATATCTTTTTGTATCTCCCTTTTTACATCATCTTTTTTTATAATATTTTGAAGTTTTTCAACTTTTGCTGACTCTATAGAGGCACTTCTTGAGCCAAAGTCATAAAGTTTATATTTTAGTTTTACACCTATTTGCCAAATGGTTTCATCATTAAAATCACCTTCGTTTAAGTTTGTTGAATCATTAAAACCAAAGTTTTGTCCATAATATCCACTTAATGAAATTTGTGGATAATAAGAAGACTCTTTTATCTTTACTTTTTTATCAATTGCTTTAAGACTTAAATCTAATACTTTTAGTCTATCAAGAGAATCAATGTTTTTTGTATCAAACTCCATATTAGATACTGATATCTCTAAATCCTCTAAAGTGTCTATATCTTCATTTATAAAATATTTTAATGATGCTCTTAAAATCTCTATATTTGTTATAAGTGCTTGTTGATTAGCTTTTATAGATTCTAAATCATTTTTTGCTTTTAGCTCATCTATATAAGCTTTTTTGCCGAGATTAACTTCCTCTTTTATTATATCTACAAAAGCATTTTGAGCTTTAAAGTAGTCATTAAGTGAATCTGATTGCTTCTCTAAAGAAAGGATAGAAAGGTATATATTTTTAACATTATAAATGATTTGCTCTTTTGTTAAATTTTCTATAGCTATAGCGCTATCAATTTGGAGTCCCTCTATCTCTACACTTTTTGTTTGAGCAAAACCTGTAAAAAGTGCTACAGAGTAGTTTATTCCTAAACTAAAGAGATCTTTGGTAGTTGGTGTTGATGGAGATATGGATGATGGAGTTATAGGAGCTAACGTTCTAGGAAGATTATAATGATCAAAACTTCCAATTAGGCTGATTTCTCCAAATTTTAATCCACTTTTCTCCTCTTTGTTTAGTTTTTTAATCTCTTTATTTAATTTGATTTCATTAAGCTTTGAACTATTTTTAAGTGCATACTCGACACTCTCATCAAGTGTTAAGGCTATTAGAGAAATGCTTATTAAAGAAAAAATCGATATCGTTTTTATCATGGTTTGTTTACCTTGCTTAACATTGCTTAATTATATCAACTAAGGCTTAATAGAAAATATAATTTTTTTTGACAAAGCATTTTTTATATTTTTGATTTTATAAAAGTTTCCATCTTATAAACTACTGCTTCGATAGTATCCTCGCCAGAAATTACATATAAAAGATTTTTTCTCTTATAAAAAGATTGTATATCTGACAAAGGCTCGGTATAAATTTTCATGCGATTGTTAAACACCTCTGTATTATCATCAGCACCACGAGCACGGCCAAGAACTCTATCTCTTGCAGTTTCTTCACTTACATATACTTCAATAACACTAATAAGCTCTAAAGATGAATCTTCGCTGAGATATTTATCAAGAGCATTTAACTGCTCCATACTTCTAGGATATCCATCAATGATAATAATATCTGTAGGGGAATTTTTAATAGCATTGGTGATAGTTTTAATGGCAACTTCTATAGGTACTATTAAACCTTTAGATATATACTTATCTATCTCTAATCCTAGCTCACTTTTAGTTGCGACCTCTGCTCTTAGCATATCACCAGTAGAATAGTGTGTTATATTGTCATTTTGTTTTGCGATTAGTTGTGCATCTGTAGTTTTACCAGAGCCAGGAGCTCCAATAATTAAAAAAAGTTTTTTCAAAAGATAGATCCTTGAAGTTTTAGTCTAACTTTTGCAAAAGTTATGTTGTAGCCTGTTCTCGTAGTCTAATGTGTAGATCTCGCAGTTGAGTATTATCAACTTGACTTGGTGCTTTTGTAAGCACACAAGAAGCTTTTTGCGTTTTAGGAAAAGCGATAACATCACGGATGCTTTTCTTTTTGCTAATAAGCATCATAATTCTATCAAATCCAAGTGCAAAACCACCATGTGGAGGTGCGCCAAACTTAAGAGCATCAAGCAAGAAGCCAAATTTATCTCTAGCTTCCTCTTCATCAATTCCAAGAAGTTTAAATACTTCATTTTGAACATCTTCTTTATGGATACGGATAGACCCACCACCAAGCTCAGTACCATTTAAAACGATATCATAAGCGATAGATTCTATCTCTTCAACATCATCTTTGTCAGTGCTTTTTGGTTGTGTAAATGGATGGTGAAGAGCTTTTACACGCCCATCTTCAATTTCAAACATAGGAAAATCAACAACCCATACAAATTCGTAAGCATTCTCATCAATAAGATTCATTTTTTCATGCTCAGCTATAAAGTTTCTAAATCTGCCCATATAATCCCATACAGTCTTTTTATCTCCAGCACCAAAAAATACAACATCACCAACTTGCATACCAAGTCTTTCAATAAGCAAAGCAATATCTTCTTCGTTGAAAAATTTAATTAATGGACCTTTAAGACCGTCTTCTTTCATTTGAAAATAACCAAGACCATGAGCACCGAATTTTCTTACAAACTCTTCAAAGCCTTTCATCTCTCTTTTTGAAAATACTAAATCAGCACCAGGAACCTTAAGAGCTTTAATGCGATTAGTATGAGGTTTTTTAGCTATATTTGTAAAAATTTCGTTATCACATCTTTCAAAAATATCGATAACATCAACCATCTTTAAATCATATCTTAAGTCTGGTTTATCAGAGCCATACCATTCCATTGCATCTGCATGAGTGATACGGTTAAAAGGTGTTTGAATTTTAATACCACAAGCTTTAAACATTGCCACAAGTAAATCTTCTGCTACTTTGATAACATCTTCTTGGTTACAAAAGCTCATCTCAACATCTATTTGAGTAAATTCAGGTTGACGATCAGCGCGTAAATCTTCATCACGGAAACATTTTGCTATTTGGAAATATCTATCAAACCCACCAACCATTAAAAGTTGTTTAAAAAGTTGTGGCGATTGAGGAAGTGCGTAAAATTCTCCGTTGTGTACACGAGATGGAACTAGATAATCCCTAGCACCCTCTGGAGTTGATTTGGTAAGAATTGGAGTTTCAACCTCTAAAAATCCATTTTCATCAAGAATGTTTCTAGCTGCGATTGCTGCTTTAGAGCGAAGACGAAACACTTCATATAAATCAGGGTCACGAAGCTCTAAGTAACGATACTTAAGAGTAGTTTCCTCTCCAACATTTTTATCACCAATCACAAATGGAACAGGAGCTGACCTGTTTTCAATGATTAGCTCAGTAACCATAATTTCAATAGCACCAGTTTTAAGGCGTGGATTTGTTAATCCCTCGCCACGAAGACGAACACTACCCTTTACAATCAGTACGAATTCATCACGAACGCTATCAGCAACTTTATGTGCTTCAGCACTATCTGCTGGGTCACAAGTAAGCTGAACTAAACCGCTTTTGTCTCGTAAATCGATAAATATAATTCCACCATGGTCACGATAGTTATTAGCCCAACCAGCTAAAACAACATCTTGTCCTACATTTGCTTCACTTAAATCTGTACAATAATGACTTCTCATAAAATAGAGTCCTAAAAATAATTTTCGCGATTATATCTCTTATTGTATTAATAAGTAATTAAGGGAGGTCTGAAAATTATTATTAATTACTCTTTTTTCTCCTGTATCTCTATTGATGTTTTATTGTGCTCTTGATATTCTTGGGTTACATCAAAATCTACAAAATATTGTACACCTACCCAAAAAATAATTATAGCTATAATTGCTCCAATTACATCTGTTGTGCTTTTTGATAAATTATTAAGAAATTTCAATTGTTAACCTTTTGTATTTTATTGGTGTAATGATATAGTTATTTTCATAAATTATACTTTATAACATATTTTCTTATCTGTAAATCTTTGAGTTTTGATTTGCAAGTGACTTAATAATGTTTAGTTTCACTATAGTCTGGATCTTTATCGTCTTCTAAATGTTTTTTAATTGCATAACGAGGTTCTTTTGCTAACTCTTCATAACTCTCTTTTTGTTTTGCATATGCTTTATATACATTTAAAATAGCAGCAGCGATGCCAATAAATACACCTATAAAAAATGTCCATCCAATATCTGTCATGCTACGAATCAGATATCCGATTCCTACACCCATAACTACCGCTACAACCATAGAGATACCTAGAGATAGACCATCGACGGCCTCAACTATACCTCTTATTTTTGGTTTTTCTTCTGTGTTTTCTTCGCTATTATTTTCTTTATCCATTTTTTATTTCTTTAAAAACTTTAGCACTCGCTTTAATTGTATCTTCAATCATCTCATCTGTAATAGCTGTAGATATAAAACCTGTCTCATAAAGTGAACAAGCAAAATAAAAACCTTCTTTAAGCATCCCTGCATGAAAAGAAGCAAAAAGTTCAGAATCAGTTTTTCCAGCATCTGCAAAGTTTTTAACTGGATTTGAATTAAAAAAGAAACCAAACATACTTCCACGAGTATCTATTTGCATATCTATACCATATACTGATGCTTCTTTTTTCATACCCTCAACTAAACGAACACCACGAGCATTTAATACTGACATAACTTTTGAGTTTTGTTTAAGTTTACTAAGTGCTGCAAATCCTGCTGCCATTGCTACAGGGTTTCCACTTAAAGTACCAGCTTGATAAACTGGACCCTCTGGAGAGAGTTGTGCCATAATTTCACTTCTTGCGCCAAAAGCACCAACTGGCATACCACCACCAATAACTTTACCAAGAGTTACGATATCTGGAGTAGTTCCTGTGATAGATTCAGCACCATTTATAGAAGCTCTAAAACCACTCATAACTTCATCAAATATCAATAAAGCTCCGTTTGCTTCGCAAACGGACTTTAATTCAAGTAAAAATTCTTTATCAGCTGGAATAAGACCCATATTTCCAGCTATTGGCTCTATAATCACACATGCGATGTCACTAGAATCTGCAAAACATTTTTTTACACTCTCTATATTGTTATACTCAGCTAAAAGTGTATGTTTTGTAAAGTCTGCTGGAACACCTGGAGAAGATGGATTTCCAAAAGTAGCTGCACCACTACCCGCTTCAACTAAAAGACAATCACTATGACCATGATAACAACCAACAAATTTAACAATATCATCACGACCCGTAAATCCACGAGCAAGTCGGATAGCACTCATAACAGCTTCTGTTCCACTACTTACAAATCTAATTTTATCAATAGAGTTAAACATAGATACTACAAGCTCAGCTAAATCTGTCTCAGCAATAGTTGGAGCTCCAAAACTAAGACCATGTTTTACTGCTTCAATTACAGCAGCTTCTATACTCTCATCTCTATGACCAAAAATCAATGGACCCCAACTTTGAACATAATCAACATAATTGTTTCCATCTACATCTGTTAAATAAGCCCCTTTAGCTTCTTTAATAAAAATTGGTGAACCACCTACGCTTGAAAATGCTCTAACTGGAGAGTTTACTCCACCTGGGATTAATTTTTGTGCTTTTGAGAATGCATTGAGTGATGATTTTGTGCTCATTTAGTACCTTTAGTATATTTTCGTATGTAATTATATCAAAGAAGTATTAATCTATATTTGTTACAATACTATAAAATTACACTAAACGGAAATTATGAATCGCTCCTCTTTTGCTTTATTTGTAGCCCTACTTATTCATTTGTTACTTCTTTTACTTTTTTTAATGCTCGGCTCTTTTATAGCTAATTCAGATATAAAACCTAAAAAAGAGAACAAAATTAAAATTTCTCTAAAAGAGATGCCAAAAAAATATAAAAAATCTGGTGAATCTAAAAAGAAACCAATTCATCCAAAAATAGCACCACCAATGCCAAAAGGCTCACAATTAACTCATCTAACAAAAACACCTATAAAAACACCTATAAAGTATGAACCAAAACAAGAGATTAAAAAATCAGTTTTAAATAAAACAGAAGAACCAACTAAGCAAAAACCAAAAGTTGAGTATAAAACAAAACCAATATCACAAAAGCCTTATATATCATTAGTAAATGAAAACAATACTACTAAAGAAAAAGAAAAAAGTGCACTTTATTCTATGCTGTTAGAGGATAAATCAGCACAAGAAAAGAAAATTGAAATAAAACAGGTTAAAAGTAGTAGTGTTAATCAAGATATAAAAAAACTATATGGCTCTAAATTTGGAAAACTTTCTACAGGTCAACAAAAATATATATTAGATAATCAGGAGATAATGAGACGCATTACACAAGAGGTATTAACTAGAGTTGCTGGAGTTAATCTATCAAAAAATTTAAATGTAAATAAAAACAATGTTATCGAGTTTTATCTACATCCAAATGGTGATATGAGTGATTTTAAATTTTTAAAAAAAACTGGATATTTTGTACTCGATAATACAACTAGAGAAACTATTGAATACGCATATAGTAGATATCCAAGACCTAGTGAAAAAACACTAATAAGATATAATGTTTTTTACAACTTAGCAGGTTATTGATCTATTTTTTGCTTCTGATGTTTGAAAGATGTTAAAAAGTGTATTTTTATGCATGACTCATAATTAAAAAAACATGATGGAACTATAACACAAGAAGAACCTGAGCAGTATAGAAATCTTATTCTAGGATAGTTAATAATTATTTCCTCGCTCCACTCCTCTTCCATCTTCAAATAAGTTTCTGATTTTATGTTTTCTTTTTCATTCCAACTAACCAATATGATATAGATAAACCAACTATAACAGCACCTATAATTAAAAGTTCTTCCGATTTCTCAGAAGAAAGAGAATATATTAATACTTTTCTAATTAATGCAGCCATAGCTAACATTATAAAAGCACCTATAGCAAAACCTTTACCTTGGAGATGGTTTATCTCTTCATTTATCAATTCAATAGCTGCCCATAAAACAAGTAAGCTACCTAAAACGGTTAAAATCCCTTTTTCTATACCTATGTCTGAGAAAAATAGTAGATAAATATCATAAACAAAAAGTCCAATAGCAAAAAATGCAACAAGAGCTAATGCTCCTGCTAAAAAGTAGTTTATATATGAGTTAAATTTTTTTAAACCAGCTAAGATATTTTTTTCAACTTTTGATAATGATAGATATCTGCTTAGTTCCTCTTCTCTGTAAGAGCTAGTTAGCGTATCAAGATTCATATCTACGATCTTTTCAACTGCTCTTATCTCTTTAATATGTTGTTCTTTGTTTACAAAATTTTCTTCTATACTTTTTAAAATAAAAGTTCTAACAAATGTAAATGCGGAGTTTACATAATGAGTAGGTAGGCCAATTTTAACATGAATTTCACCTATTTTGTAAAGATATGTAAAGTATGATAAATCATATTTACCGCAGAACAGGTTTATGAACCACTCTCCTATTTTTTTTCGATGGTAACTAATAATCTCCTTATTTTTCAAGAACTGAGCAGTTTTACCAAACCCCCAAATATAATCATAAAATTCATCAATAAAAACATCTGCTAGTTTATTCATCCTAGGCTGAAGCTCTTTTAAAATCATCGCTTCTTCATCTGTAAACTTGTAGTGCTCTTTTAAATTATGATAATCTTGCATCGCCTTTATCCTTATCAGAATAATTATTTACACAAGAACATTCTATCATAAATGCCTATAAAACAAGAAATTGAGATTTTTAATTTTTTCTTGTCTCTAAGTTCCACTTGGTGATACATAGATAAACCTATAAAAACTAATATTAAACTCAACAATATAAAAGCAATTATATCAAGATGAACTAATGTACAATGCTTTATCCAATGCACATAAGTTTTCTCTGTCGAATAACTTGCATCTTTAATCCTTTAACATTGTGTGTGTTATGTAGAGTATTTTCAAATTAACACACATTTGAGGCTGTTATTTGTACATATAATAATTAATACACACTAAATCTTTAAGAATAATAAGCTCTTTTCCTAGAAAACTTTATAAATATGTCATTTTGTCATATTTTTAACAAATTCTTTATATTTAACACATATTATCAGTGTGTGTTATTTTTGATATTTAAGGTTACTCTGTATATAATGTGTTTGAATAAATAGTTAACGGAGCAATATGAAATATTTTTTATTAGTCACATTATTTTCAATTATCCCTGCTTTCGCTAATGTATTAGTTGAAGAAGCTACAGATGGATTAATGAGTGAACTAAAAGGAACTTATCAGGATGTAGATTGTGGAAGCATTGAATATTCCATTGATTTAATAGATATAAATAATGATAACAATAAAGAAATTTTTATTATTAAGTATGGTACATGTTTAAGTGGAGTTACTGGAATGAGAATTGATTTATTAATAAAGCAAAATGAAGTATGGAATTCTCAATTTGATTTTCCTGGCGGATATGAAATATTGAAAGAAAGTAATTTAGGATTTCCCGATATTATGATTACAGGTCGAGGCTTTTGTTTCCCTATATGGAGATGGAATGGCAAGAAATATTATTTACATAGAAAAACTTGTGACCGTTAACAAGTACGTGGAGCGCAATATGAAGCCAAAGCGTGGCTTCATATTGCTCACGATAGCCGTTATATATAAAGCAGTAATTAATAAGTTTTGAAGTAGCAGGAGAAAAAATGATAAA
>JAMOMX010000223.1 GCA_027066935.1 Sulfurimonas sp.
TCTCTACTTTATTTTTCATACTTTGCTCCTAAATATCTTTAATAGGCAACCAGATAGAATAACCTTTATAAATTATATTGTACCTTTTTTAGCAAAATGCATAATATAATTATTCAATTTCATCCTTTTTTATACTTACAATGCTCAGTTACAATTTTTAAGCATCTCTACAACTTTTAATGTTCTTTTGTGTGCTTTATCTTTTTTTGGATTTCCATTTTCTTTCCAAGTTTTATTAGATAACATATCTTCTTTGATTATATTTAATGCTTCACACTTATCTTCATCTTGAATATCACCTTTCTCAAGTGCCTGTAAGATAATAACTGAGACAGCTTGATTTGATAAATTATTTTGTTTTAACTCGTCAATTTTCCTCTCTAGCGGTGACATAGTTGCAAGCTCGGCTTCTCTTTTGGCTTTTTCTTCTTCTAGCTTTCTTTTTTCTTGGGCTTCTTCTCTCTCTTTTTGGAGAGCTTTTTGTTTTATTTGTTTTTCTGCTTCATTGATGGCTTTTAAGGCTTCTGCTTGTTTTTTATCTCTGTTTTGGTAATACTCTTGTTCTTGTTTTTGAATATCATCTAAACTATTTTGATATATGTTTTCATCAATAAGTTCAAACTCTATCCACCCAAACATCTCATCTTTTAGAGTGTTAGATTCATAAATAGAATAAGTTGCTAAAGGTTTTCCATAACTGTTTTTTAGATTTTTTCCATTATCAACCATATACTCCATGCCACAATATTTTCCAACTCTTGCTATGAAGCTTTTTTCATCTTCTTTGTAGATACTGTTTTTTCTATCTTCATGATAAGTTTTCATAAGTTGCTGTAACTGTTTAAAACTATATTTAGTTTTCATACTCAAGATAAATGAAGATTTTGGCTGTATAACTTCAACCATTTGAGGAATTTTCCCACCCTCTTTTTTTACTCTATGTTTTCGATAACTATATCCAATCTCAACATGACCATCTACTAGTAGTGCATCTGAAAGTATAAGTTTTTGTCTCTCTTTATTTGATGACACTTCTGGCTTTGAATATATATGAAAAACTGTATCTAGCATCCCTTTGATACTGCTTCCTGGAATAATAGTTCTATGTGTATTTGGATTTTTAAAAGTTCTATTTATCTGTAATTGATTTGGTTTTTTTGCATCGTATTTTTTTTGCACCTCTTTTGAGACTTCACACTCAAAAAATGAAATCTGTTTTGCTTCCTCTTTTTTT
Organism: Sulfurimonas sp.; assembly: GCA_027066935.1. Taxonomy (GTDB): domain Bacteria; phylum Campylobacterota; class Campylobacteria; order Campylobacterales; family Sulfurimonadaceae; genus Sulfurimonas. The sequence continues at coordinate 1,235 of JAMOMX010000223.1, forward strand.
GTTTTATAAAACTCGATGATTTGTAGCCAATTGCTCATTTTATTATCTAATGCTCTTTTGTCTACATCTGACAAACTCTTATAAAAAAGCACTTCATTAAACTCATATAATTTGCCATCATCTATAACAAAATTTGTTGGCTCATAACTCTCTCCCGTTCCAATATGTATAGGTGAAAGAGCAGTTAGTTTTAGATAATAATGGTTTAAGTTTCTCATGAAAGCTCCTTTATAGGTATTACTATGCTATATCCTTGATGTACAGCATCAGGATGTGCATCTGATATATTTTTAATAGCATTGCCGATATATTGTAAATTTTGCTTATCTTCAAAATTAACTACACTAGCACTATCAGCCATCAAAATAGGTTTTTTAAAAGCATTTTTAAAAGCTCTTTCTCCTCCAAATTTACCAAATCTAGTAAATGGCTCGTAATAGATATCTTTACATTCCAAGCCTTTAGCAGATATGGGACTTAGTGTCATAAAAGTTTTTGACGAGTTATTTATCTTAATCTCTTCAAAATCTCCAAAACTAAATCTACCTTTTCCGATGGTTGTATCTTTTCCATATCCACCAAGAGAGAGTTGAGAAAAACTTCTCTTTAAATCTTCAAGAGTGAATTTTGAACTATCTATCAAAAAATAGATATCTTTTTTTCCAAATGAAAACTCCTTTTCACCATAAGGGGCAAAATTACCGTCATCACTTGTCTTAAAAGATTTGTAGTTAATAGAGCTGTGCATAGTTACAGTAGATGTGTCTATATTTTTGATATCTTTATCACTCAAAGCACTTGTAAAATCTCCAGCTTCTAACTGCTTTAGAGTCAACCAAACTTTTTTACGATTGAGTTTTTTCTCTTGACTATCTTCACCTAGTAACAAACTTGGCATTTTTGGTTTTGGTAAATAGCCACTAGAAAATCCATCAGAAACTACTAAAAAAGGCTCTTTTTCATAAGATGCCAATAACTCTTTTAGTCTCTCTTCTTCAAAAACATACTTGATAGACCAACACATTTGCCCAAAAATAGTATCACCTTTTAGTATGGTTGCAAAGTATACTACCCCAAGGAAATCAAACAATTTTTTCAAAAGTTTAATTCTCAAGAGAGTAAAATTAGACAATAAGAACAAGGGGATAAGATGAGTAGAAAGATGGCTAAATTTTCAACACAGTTAAAAA
>JAMOMX010000224.1 GCA_027066935.1 Sulfurimonas sp.
CCTCAGTAGCCATCATCTCATCATGACCCAAAGCAACAACACTATCACCAAACAATACTTGAGTATCCAAGGTAACAAAATCAGCCTTAGCATTTGGTGAAGCAAAAACTGCAGATGCAGTAAACAGAAGGCTTATTATTATGACATATAATTTTTTCATAATTTCTCCTCATATAATAAATTTTTTAATTTTCATAAATAAATAACACATCTCCATCACAATCAGTTTTATATAATTTCTCAATATCAAGTCTCATTAAATCATCAACCCATTTATCAGAATAATAATATTTTAAAGTCATATTATTAAAAAAAACTTCTAGTTCTTTACAAATATCTGTATAATTTGATTTAATTATAAAATAATTAATTCCAACACCTGCTAATGTACTTTCTATGAAAATATATTTTTTTAATTCGCCATTTTTATTGCAATTTAATTTAACATTTTTTTTATCACTATCATTTTTAACAATTGATATATAAAATAAATTTGAATTATTATCTAAAAATAAAAAGTTTTTAAATTTTTCTTCTTCTCCAATTGGATTATCTAAATCTGAATAAAATAAATCAGTAAAGCGATATTTATTTTTTGTCATTACATCTCCTCATATATATATTAAATAATAGAGTGAATAGTTCACTCTATTATACTTTTAATATCTTCTCCAAGGTGCATACCAAGGGCGATGACTTTTCATATTACCATAGTGAAAATGTAATTTTGCAGGAGACGGATTTGCTTTATAATCTGCTCTAAATACTGGTCGTTTTTTCCATCTTACTTGAAACAGTCTACTACCGTTGTATCCGTCAATATTAGTATTTCTATATATATACCTAGCACCATTATATAAACGCCTAATATATTCACCCTCAGTAGCCATCATCTCATCATGACCCAAAGTAACAACACTAACAGCACTATCACCAAACAACACTTGACTATCTACCTTATCCAAGGTAACAAAATCAGCCTTAGCATTTGGTGAAGCAAAAACTGCAGATGCAGTAAACAGCAAACCTATCATCATGATAAAAAACTTATTCATGAGAACTTCTTAAAGTGAAATATTTTGTAAGCTAGAAACTTACAAGGATCATATTATCTCTTTCTCTCTCTCTTAAAGTTTGATTAAAATATTGAAAAAATTATATTGAATTTTTAATTTTATATAGAGATTTTTTTATAAATAATACATTCCATCACAATCAGTTTTATATAAGATGTGTATAAATATACTCTTTTAATTTTTCTTTTTTTTGGTTATACTAAGGTAACTAACTAAAGGAGCTATAAATGTTATTGCAAATATCTGTAAAAAATGACAAAGCAGAATTATTTTTGCAACTTATAGAAGAGTTGAAAAGTAGTATGATAGATGGATTTGATATAATTTCTAGTGATGGAGCTATTGTTTCAGGTGATTTATTTGATGAAAAAGAGCTTTTAGAACGCTCAAATGAATTAAAACAAGATAGAGTTAAACCTCTTTCAAGAAAAGAGGTTTTTGATGGCATTTGCTGATGCCTTTCACCCTAAGTTTAAATCCGATTTAAAAAAGATAGATAAATCTGCTAGCAAAGATATAAAAGAAAAACATCTTGATATTATTTTGAATAACCCTATGGGAAATGAACCCTTAAAAGGAAAGCTCGCTCATATCCGTTCTTATCATTTTCAAAAAAACTCTACACATTATCGTATAGCCTATGAAGTATTGGAGGATAAAGAGATTGTATTTCACTATATGTTGCGACAAGAGAAAACTTTTATAAAAAATTAAAAAATAGAACATCTTGATAGAAATATCTACGATAAATAAATAGAAATCATACCTGAGCTTTTTTTAGTAGGTCTTCAAGCTCTTTTCCAACACTATTACCACAAAAATCCCAAAAATTGTAGTTTTAATTTAAAAATATTTGTGTAAAAAGCTAAACTTATAGAGTGTATAAAGTATGAGATTAGAGAACACGATATATTAAAGAAATTCTGAAAATGTGACTAAAGGCCCACTTTCAAATTTTCATTGATTTAAAGTTCACTAACACCATCTATAAACTGTCGAATTATAGGGTTTTTTGAGGTTTTAAAAAACTCACTCTCTTCATTTGCTAGTACTTTTCCATCATAAAGCATTATCATTTGGTCTGCAATTTTGAAACTCTCATTTATATCGTGAGAGATTACTATCGAAGTTGTTCCTAGCTCTTTTTGTAACTTTACAATCAAACGACTGATTAAGTCACTTGCAATTGGGTCAAGACCAGATGTTGGCTCATCGTATAAAATTATATCAGGTCTTAATATGATAGTTCTTGCGATGGCTGCTCTTTTTTGCATCCCTCCGCTTAACTCATGTGGGAAGAGATGCATAACTTCATCAGGGATTAAACCTACAAGCTCTAGTG
>JAMOMX010000225.1 GCA_027066935.1 Sulfurimonas sp.
CACTATTCTTATTTATGATTGGTGGATTCCAGTTTATGGTTGCAACGGATAACTTAATTCTTATCTTTGTTGGACTTGAAACTGCATCTTTAGCTCTTTATACTTTAATCGCTATGCACAATCGTAATAGATCGTTTGAAGCTGCTGTAAAATATTTTACAATGGGTGCATTAGCAGCTGGTTTCTTTAGTTTTGGATCAATGATACTTTATGCTTTAACTGGATCAGTTGAGATTAATCAAATAGCTCAAGTTTTAGAAGCTGACAACTATTCAAATATTGGTTTTGTATTAGTTGCAGTTGTATTTTTACTGGCATCTTTTGGTTTCAAGCTTTCATTATTGCCTTTTCATACATGGGCACCAGATGTCTATGAGGGGTCATCCGCGCCAATGGCAGGTTATATGTCAATTGTCCCTAAGATAGCTGCATTTGTTGTTTCTATGAGACTATTTGAGTTTTTAATTCATAGTGATATAGTTTGGTTAGAGATTGTTTTATATATAATTGTAGTAATCACTATGACTATGGCAAATATTTGGGCATTAATTCAAAAAGATGTTAAGAGGATGCTTGCATATAGTTCCATTTCACATGCTGGTTTTGTTATGGCAGCGATACTTATAAGTACTACACAAGCAAATAGTGCACTATTTTTATATTGGATTTTATTTAGTTTTACTAACCTAGGATCATTTGCTATGCTTTGGATAAGTAGAGAAAAAAATCTTTTACCAGGTCAAAGCTCAGATCAAAGTTATGAAAAGTTTTCTGGCTTAGTAAAAACATCTCCAGTAGCTGCATCTATTATGGCTCTGTTTATGTTAAGTTTAGCAGGTCTTCCACCATTTGCACTCTTTTGGGGTAAACTCTATATGATCTCCTCCGCAGTAACAGGTGGATATACGGTTTTAGCTCTAATTATGGCATTAAACTCCGCAATAGCAGGGTATTATTATTTAAAACTAATAGTATATATGTTTATGAGAGAACCTAGTGTTGCTCATGAAGAGAATGTCAATATTAGTAATATAACACTTTCTTTAAAAATAATTATTGGTATTGCAGCAGTAGGAACTATTTTTGCTTTTATTGCAGTAAATTCAATTTTAGAATTTGTAACTGCATTTGTTCAAAATAGTGGGTACTAATATTTAATATAAATAAAGGGGTAAAAAATTGTTTTTAAAATTGCTTTTACCCTTTTTGATATCTTTATCAACAACCTCTTTTGCCCTAGAGATCTCTCTATCTAGTGCTAGAGAAAATCATCAAAACTACTCAACTCTTCATATTAAAGAAAAAAATAAATTTTTATGTCAAAAACAGATAGATAATTTTGATAAAACTGTTGGTGTAATATGTGCCTTTTCTACAAAACCAACAAAGCAGATTAAAGAATTAAAAAATGATTTTTTTGAGATAAAAACAGAGATAAAAAATAAAACTTTTTTTTTAATCATATCACCATTTAAAAATATGAAACTTGTCCCTGTTGTATATAATCTATCACAAGATGATACAACATATGACGCAAAAGTAAAATTGTCAAATCATTGGATGGTGATAGGTTACGATAAAGAATTACCATATATTAAAAAACAAGAATACAGTACAAATTCTATAAATTTCCCTTTTACATTAGATAAAAATATGATGCCATTTGTAGATGGGTTAGATATTAAAGGAAATCCTGTATATGTTAATGAAGTTGAAGATGTAAAAGAGTTTATCAAAATAAAAAAGCTATATGCAAAAAATGAGTATGAAAAATGTTTAGAAAAGATAGATGAAATACTAGATGAATATCCAAATACATTGTTTAAAGCAGAATTTTTATATTATAAAATTTTGGTATTTAATAAACTTGAGATGTATGATAATATTGTTGATTTATCAAAAATATTTTTAAGAGAATACTCTTCAAGTGATAATATAGCTGAAGTTCTATCTCTAATTGCAAAAGCATATGCTAAAATCGCCCAAAACACTTCAGCAAATTATTTTTTTGATAGATTGATAGATGAACATATAGATTCTGTTTATGCAAAATGGGGAATGATATATATGGGTGATATGCAATCTAAAACAGGTTCACAAACTCAAGCAATTAAATATTATAAAAGAGCATTAAAAGAGACACAAAATATAGATGTAGCTACTACTGCTGCATTTAAATTGGCGACATACTACATGAGTAATGCAAATGAAATAGAAGCTATTGAGTATCTCAAAAAAATTATCAAAGCAAAACCATCTTATTTTATAAAAGAGTATGAATTAGCAACAGAAATTATGTATCATTTAGCAGATATTAAAGAGTATGAAACTGCAGCTGATATAGCATCTTCATTATTAGACAATATTGATAAAGAGCATGATGATGTTGAAGATCTTTTAAGTGATAAGGGTATTTGGTTGTCTAAAACAGATGCTAAAATGGAAGCTTTGAAAACATTAAATGAGTATATTGAAAAGTTTGAATACGGAGCGTATGAAAAGGAAATTATGATAGCTAAAGATTCTCTATTTTTTGAAACTAATGATGATAACTTAAGTACAAAAATTGCAGAATATGACAAACTTATAAAAATATATGAAGATGATACAATTGGTGAAAAAGCAATATATGAAAAAGCTAAATTATTACAAAAAAATGAGATGTTTCGGGAGGTGCTTAGTTTTGAAGATGAGCTTTTAACAATAGATAATACAAAATATAAAGACACTCAAGATATTGTTTATAGTAGTGCTATTGGTTTTATGAAACAATCTTTACAAAATCAAGAATGTAAAGATGTTTTAACAATATCTAATGAGTACAACATAACATTATCAGATAGATGGGATGATGGCATATATAACTGTGCAATGAAGGGTGCTAATTATGAGTTAGCTAAGCGTACAGCTCTTAAAAACATAAAAAGTAATAATCTAGACTTTAGAAAAAAATGGTTATATAGATATATAAAAATAGATTTCGCTACTGGTAACTACAGCGATGTGATTGATGCTTCAAAAGAGCTCATAATACTTATAAAAAATGATGAAAATTCAAAATATTTAGATGTATATAGATATATATTTGATACATATCAACGATTAGAACAAGATGATAATATGTTAAAAGCTATAGTAAAATTACAAAAAGTTTTTGGAGTAAATCATAATGATATTGAGCGTTACATCTCTGTCATGGGTGTAGGAAATTCTAAAAAAGACAATACTATAATTATTAAATATGCTAATGATGTTATCTATATTCAAAAAAAATCAAACTCTTATACTCAAAGCCCTTATGTTGAGTTTACATTATATGGTGCATATATCGATATAGAAGATTTTAATAAAGCTTTAGAAGTAATAAAATCTTTAGACAATATACAACTAAGTAAAAAAGATAAGGTAAGACAACAATATTTACTTGGAAGTGTTTATACAAAATTATGGCGTGATGGTGATGCTTCAAAAGCTTATGATGAAGTTATAAAACTAGATTCAGATTCCGCATGGGCAGAGTTGGCTCGTAGTGCTAAGAGAATATCTGAGTAATTTGTACTCACTTAACTCCCACAAAGATGTAAGAGTTAAACTTAGATTATGAAATAAAAATTTCTATTAGATAATCTGGGTTAAAAAAGATACTTATAGTTTATCTTCATTTTTACCAAGATACTCAGCTACACCCTCAGTTGTTGCTTTCATACCCTCGTCACCTTTTTGCCAACCAGCAGGACAAACTTCACCATGCTCATCAGTAAATTGCATTGTATCTACCATTCTTAACATCTCATCAATATTACGACCAAGTGGTAAATCATTTATCACTGCATGACGCACAATTCCTTTAGCATCGATTAAAAATGAACCACGTAAAGCTACTGCACCTCCAAAAAGTACATCATAATCTTTACTTATTTGTTTTGTCAGATCAGCTACTAGTGGGTAGCCAACACGCCCAATACCACCATTATTAACTGGAGTTTCTCTCCAAGCAAAATGAGAAAACTGACTATCTACAGAACAGCCAATAACTTCAACACCACGATCTTTAAATTCTTGTAGTCTGTGATCAAAAGCGATAAGCTCTGAGGGACATACAAATGTAAAGTCTAGCGGATAGAAAAATAAAACTGTACCTTTATCTCCCATGTTTTCTGATAACTTAAAATCTTCAACGATTGAACCGTCACCTAAAACTGTTGTTGCCGTAAAATCTGGAGCTTTATTTGTTACTAACATATTATGTTCCTTGTTTTTTTATTTTCAGCATTTTAACTAAATAAAATTAATATATATCGAATATTTATAGCTATAGTTTTAATCTAAAGATATTATTAAGATTAAATAGTATTTATAACTTATTAATCAATGAAAGTGTAACAAATTATTGATTTTTTCATTCTATAAAAGATATTTTAGCTATTTTTAAAATTCTTGTGATAAACTTGCTTTGAAATTATTTTAATGGAGAAATATTATGTCAGTAATTATTAACGATACTTGTATAAATTGTGGCGCTTGTATAGATGAGTGTCCAACAGAGGCAATTGTAGATGAGGATGATAATCCTCAAGATGAAGATACTTATTATGTTTATGCTGATAAGTGTGTTGAGTGTGTAGATCACCATGATGAGCCAGCTTGTGCGACTGCATGTCCAACAGAGGGTTGTATCACTTGGGATGCTATTGGAGAGAGTCCAGCACATCGTGACGATATTACAGAAGATCAGCGTTCAAATAAAGAACCTATAGTAGAATAAGCAGTATAAATTTTTTTGATGAGCCAGCTTTATTAAAAGTTGGGCTTAAGAAGAAAAAAATCACTCCAAAGTTTTACAATTCTACTTATTTTTCACTCATTAGAGTGAAAAATCTTTCAATTTAATCTAAAAAAAGCAAAAATTTCGATATAATTCCATTCTATTTTTAAAATTAATTAGGAGTTTTTATGGAAAGAACACTATCAATCATTAAACCAGATGCCGTAGCTAAAGGTGTAATTGGTAAAATATTAGACCGTTTTGAGAGCAATGGACTTAAAATTGCAGCAACTAAAAAGATTCAGTTATGTCGTGCTGATGCTGAGGCATTTTATGCAGTTCATGCAGAGAGACCTTTTTTTAATGATCTTGTAGATTTCATGATCTCTGGACCAGTTGTTGTAACTGTTCTTGAGGGTGAGGGTGCTATGGCTAAAAATCGTGACTTAATGGGTGCAACTAACCCAAAAGAAGCTGAAGCAGGTACAATTCGTGCTGATTTTGCTGAAAATATCGATGCAAATGCAGTTCACGGTAGTGATTCTGTTGAAAATGCAACTATTGAAATCGCATTTTTCTTTTCAGAGAGAGAAATTTCTTAAGTTAATATTTTATGAAAATAAATTTAATCAAGGTAACTCAAACACCATTAGATTTTGATGAAAAATCTGATAAAATAGCTTTTAAAGGTTATTTACAGTATGATACCAATAAATTAATTTTACTCAAGGCAAAGTTGAGTGGAAAAATTTACACTGATTGCAATCTCTGTGCTAATGAATTCGAACTTGATGTAGATGAAGAGATAGAGTTCTATCTTCATAGCGGTATATATAAGAGACAAAATGAGATGTTATTGGACGTTGTAGAGTGCCTTGATTCTATTGTAGATTTACAAGAGATATTAAACTTAGAGATTGAGCTTATAAAAAGTGATTATAATACTTGCAAAAATTGTAAAGATTAGTATGAATCTTAATTTCTACCTCATTTTTGAGGGAAGCTTTAGTGACTAAATAAAATACCCTTAATGGTATTTTTTTGTCACTGTAACAAATTAGGATGAAAGGGGATACCTTTCATCCTTATTAAAATAATAAAGGAAAATTTATGGCAGTACCTAAAAGAAGAGTCTCCCATTCTCGTGGAGCAAAAAGAAGAACTCATTATAAAATTACTTTAGCTAAACCAGTTAAAGACAAAGATGGAACATATAAACTTCCACACCATATCAATCCAACCACTGGTGAGTATAAATAATCAATGGTGAAAATCGCTATTGATGCAATGGGCGGGGACTTTGGTCCTGAGCCAATTGTTAAAGGTTGTATCCAAGCACTAAAGCAAAAAAGATTTATACCTATTTTAGTAGGAAATAAAGATGAAATTTTACCTCTGTTACCAAAACGTTATAGAGATAAGATTTCTATAGTACAAGCAGATGATGTTATCTCTATGGATGATGCCGCAACTGATGCTATAAAACGCAAAGAAAGTAGCGTCTATAAAGCTATAGATTTAGTAAAGAATGGTGAAGCTGATGGTGTAGTGTCTGCTGGACACAGTGGAGCTACAATGACTCTAGCTACTCTTAGACTTGGTCGACTAAAGGGTGTAATACGTCCAGCACTTGCTGCTGTTATGCCAACAAAATCAAAAAAACGCTCAATTTTACTTGATGTTGGTGCAAATGTAGATTCTAAAGCGGAACATTTAGTTCAATTTGCAATAATGGGTGGTTGTTACGCTGAAGATATGTTTGGTATAGATACACCAAGTATTGGTTTGCTTGCTAATGGTGAAGAAAAATCAAAAGGAAATGAAGTTACCAAAGAAGCCTTGAAATCATTAAGTGGATATAAAGGTTTTGTAGGAAATGTTGAGGGTGGTGATATCTTTAATGCATCCTGTGATGTAATTGCCTGTGATGGTTTTGTTGGAAATCTTGTATTAAAAGCAAGCGAGGGAGTTGCAGCTACAATATCTGGACTCATTAAAGAATATATTAGAAAATCTCCAGTTGCAATCACTGGTGCACTTTTAATGAGAAAAGTTTTTAAGCTTCTTAAGAAACAGATGGATTATGAAGAGGTAGGTGGAGCTCCACTACTTGGAATAAAAGGCTGTGCAATTGTAAGTCATGGTAAATCTGGTCCAAAAGCAATAAAAAATGCAATATTTCAGGCTATTAGTTATACTGAAACAGGTGTTAATAAACATATTATGCATCGCATTGCTGAGTTAAAAGTAAAAAAAGAGGAAGCTTAATGGTTTATGCCGCATTTCGTTCAATAGGCGCATATGCACCAAAAAAGATTTTATCTAATGAAGAACTTTCAACAATGGTTGATACTACTGATGAATGGATAACTAAAAGAACTGGCATTAAAGAGCGTCGCATTGCTGCTGATAATGAGTATACAAGTGATCTAGGCATCTATGCGGCAGAGCTAGCAATAGAGCGTAGTGGACTAAATAAAGATGAAATTGATATGATTGTTTGCGCAACAATTAGCCCTGATTATTTTTGTATGCCATCAACTGCAACAATTATAAGTACAAAGTTAGGATTAAAAAATATAACAGCTTTTGATATTTCAGCTGCATGTACTGGTTTTGTTTATATTCTTTCAATAGCAAAAGCATTTATAGAATCTGGAATGAAAAAAAATGTTTTAATTATTGGTGCTGAAAAATTATCTTCAATTACTGATTATAGTGATCGTGGCACATGTATCCTTTTTGGAGATGGTGCTGGTGCTGCTGTGATCTCTGCAACTGACAACAAAGATGAAGCTATTATAGATGTTCATACTGGTGCAGATGGAGCATATGCAGACCTACTAATGACTCCAAATGGTGGAAGTGGTTCAGCTCATGATTCATTAGATCAAGAAGCCGCTAACTGTTTTATGCAGATGAAAGGCAATGAGACCTTTAAAGTAGCTGTTCGAACACTAACTAAAGATGTAGTAGAGATTTTAAATGAAAACAATATCAATAGTGAATCTATAAAACACTTCATACCACATCAAGCAAACTATAGAATAATAAAAGCAGTTGGAGATGCTTTAAAACTTAGAGAGGATCAAGTTGTTTTAACTGTAGAAAAATATGGAAATACATCTGGTGCTTCTATCCCAATGGCAATAAATGATATTTATGAGCAAGGGAGACTTAAAAAAGGTGAATTAATGCTTCTTGATGCTTTTGGTGGTGGACTTACATGGGGTTCAGCATTGGTTCCATTTTCACCACTTAAATAATTAAAATTATTTATTTAAAGCAATTAGTAACTCTTTAAAAAACTTTTCCTCGCTAGGAAGATTTAGATTAGCATCACGAAGTTTTTTGCCCCACATACAATTTGGAAAATAGCTATCATTTTCAAATCTAGCTATAACATGTAAATGAACTCGTGGAAGGATATTAGCAAAAGAAGCCATATTTATTTTTGTAGGTTTATAATAAAACTTCATATGAAACTCAACTATATCATATACCTCCCAAAGTCTTGCTCTTAACTCTTTTGGTAAATCACCTAACTCTTTATATGGTTCTTTTGTAAAAATTTTAAACCATGGGACTTCGCTTTGCTCTTTTTGGATATAAATTTGATTATCTTCATATATTATAGAATTCATGTTAGCTACCCTTTTTAGTAATTATAACATAGATTAAGGAGTCCCATTCACTCTATTTTGAACTTTGAGGAACATTTTTCTGTGAAAAACATTCCCTGGGTTCAGAGTACCCTTCGCTCTATTTTGAACTCCGGTGAACATTTTTCTGCGAAAAACATTCCCTGCGTTCAAGCGAAGGGCATTAGTCTCGCTTATATTTGTTGCGGTTTGCACTACTAGTACTAGAACGGTTACGGCTTGATCCACCACTTGGGCCTCTGTGAGAACCACTACCATTACGAGCACCACCACCAGAACGATTGCGATTATTATTACCTCTGTATCCACCACGACCGCGTCCACGACCTCTTGAATCACCTCTTGATTCAGCACGAGCAAGGATAGATTCTATTTTTTCAGCAGGTATACCAATGCTAGATGGTCCTTTTACGCTTTGTTTATCAAGTAACATCGATACTAATTTATAAACAATTTGTTCTTCATCTATATCATCCCTTAAAACATCGATAACCTTATGAGCCTCATCATAAATTTTATGATCCTCTATAGATTGTACTAAAGATTTTATAGAGCTATCTCTTAAATCATTTTTACTTGGAACAAAAGCATGAACTATTGTAGTTCCAACTTTTTTCTTAATTTTTTGAAGCTCTTTAAATTCGTGTGGAGTAACAAGAGTAATAGCCTTACCCTTAGTCCCAGCACGACCTGTACGACCAATACGGTGGACATAACTCTCAGGATCAAATGGGATATGGTAGTTAAATACATGTGAAATATTATTTACATGGATACCACGAGCGGCAACATCTGTAGCTACTAAAACTTTTACAGAGTTTTCTTTAAAACCTTTAATAACTGTTTCACGTTGGCGTTGCTCCATATCTCCGTGAAGTCCATTAGCTAAATATCCAGCATTACTTAATACATTACTTAGTCTGTCTACTTCACTTTTTGTACGACAAAATACAACTGATTTATCGATATTTTCAGAATCCATTAAACGGATAATTGCATCATCTCGTTCACTCTCATCAATTACATAATATTGTTGAGAGATATCTTTGTTTGTAGTCTCACCTTTTGTAATTGAGATAAACTCAGGGTTATCTAAAATTCTCTCTGCAAGAAGTTTAATAGGTTTTGGCATAGTAGCAGAAAAAAGAAGAGTTTGACGACTTGATGGAAGGTAAGAAAATATTGCATTAATATCATCCAAAAATCCCATATCAAGCATCTCATCAGCTTCATCTAAAATAATCATAGTTGGTGCAAAATCATTTAACATACCTCGTTTTAGAATATCTAAAAGACGACCAGGTGTTGCTACAACTATACCAGCTCCACGATTGATTAGATCAATTTGGCGCTTGTATGAGCTACCACCATATACAGTAGTTGTACGGATATTTAAATCACGACCATATTTAAAAAGTTCATCACTTACTTGTGTAGCAAGTTCTCGAGTTGGAGTGATAACTAAAACTTCAACTCCTGAATTACCTTTCATGTTGTTTATACATGGAAGACCAAAAGCTGCTGTTTTACCAGTACCAGTGTGTGCTTGACCAACCATATCACGACCAGCTAAAACTACCGGAATAGCTTGTGCTTGGATTGGACTTGGGACTGTAAAACCAGCTTTTTTTACGCTTCCTAGTACTTTATTATTTAGACCTAGGTCACTAAAAAGAATTTGAGGTTCTTCTTGTTTTGTTTCTTGTTCATTTTGAGGTGCATTTTCTTGCATCATCTACCTTTAATTAGGGGATGACGCTGCGAGACTTTTTAGGTAAAAGCATCTTCCCCTGAAATATTTTGCGAATTATACCTAAATAAGATATAAAAGCAATTTAATATATATTATCTTAAAATTATTTAAGTTTAAATTGTGTAGAGAAGAAATATTTAAAGCTTTACAGGAGGTAAATATCTTAACCGCGCAAAATAATATTATAGATGTTTAACTTTAATTTTTGAATTAAGTGAGATACCGATGAGTGTCATTAAAACCATAACCGCATAGACATTAATATATTGATAAGTAGCACCAAGATAAACTAACCAAAGAAGGATAGCTCCAAGTGGTGTAGGTACACCTGAGAAATAATTTTCAATCTCCCCTGCATCAGTGTTTATATTAAAATATATAAGTCTTCTTAAGCCAGCTATTACATAATATATACTAATTATTGCAGCTAATAAGATCCAAGTGCCTAGTTCTGCTTGAGAGTAAATAGCTTGAAAAACAAGAAAAACAGGAACTAAAACAAAACTCAAGAAGTCCGCAAAACTATCTAGTTGAATTCCAAACTCATTTGATAAGTTAAATTTTCTAGCGATTTTTCCATCAAATATATCAAAAGCTCCACCAATCCAAGCAAGTAAAACAGCAAAGAAAAAATTATTTTGAGTTATGTAATAAACAGCTAAAAGACCAGCTGCAATATTTACAAATGTGAACATATTTGCTAAGTTAAATTGAGAAGATGGAGTAAAAAGAAATTTCATTAATTACCTTAATTAAATAATGACGAAATTATAACAAAAAATAGATTTAATATCTATTTGATAAGAGTTATCAATATTAAGTAGGTTGTAAGTAAAAATAGTTTATTATTTCAAAATGAAAACATTATATGATTGTGAAAAAGCTTGTAGAGTTAAAGTTATTAAATTAAATGCCTCAAAAGAATTAAAACAAAGATTTATATCCTTTGGAATTATGAAAGGCTGTGAAATTGAAATCTTACAACACACTGCTACAAAAAGTACAGTTGAGATAAAAGTTGCAAAGATGAGGATAGCTCTTAGGGATACTGAAGCGAAATTAATAGAAGTACAAAAAATATGAATAATGAAGATATAAAATCGTGTCCTCTAACAGCTAACCATATTAAGATAGCTTTAGTTGGTCAACCAAATGTTGGTAAGAGTATGCTTATCAACTCTATATCAAATGCTCATTTGCATGTGGGAAACTTTTCTGGTGTTACAGTTGATAAAAC
>JAMOMX010000226.1 GCA_027066935.1 Sulfurimonas sp.
CTAATATGTTTCCAGACCCTCGCTTATCCTCAAAAGAGGGGCTTGTAGCTTGGGGAGGAGACCTAAACCCAAATAGAATATTAGCAGCTTATAGAAAAGGGATATTTCCTTGGTACAACGACTCTGATCCTATTCTTTGGTGGTCTCCAGATCCTAGACTTGTACTATTTTTTGATGATATAAAAATCTCCAAAAGCCTCCAAAAAAGCCTCAACAAATATGAAGTAAGATTTGATACAAACTTTGAAGCTGTAATAGAAAAATGCAGAGAGATAAGAGTAAAAAATGATGAAAACACTTGGATACTAGAAGAGGTAATTGAAAAATATGTAGAGATACATAAGTTAGGATTTGCCATGAGTGCTGAGACATATCTTGATGGAGAATTAGTTGGTGGGCTTTATGGTATACTGATGGGAAAAGTCTTTTGCGGAGAGTCTATGTTTGCTTTAAAAAGTGATGCATCTAAAGTAGCTTTAGTAAGACTTTCTTGGAAACTTCAAAAAGAGGGTTATGATTTTATAGATTGTCAGATTCCCTCAGAGCATCTGAAAAGTATGGGTGCTAGAGAGATTGGGAGAAATGAGTTTTTGGATATGCTGGAGGTGGCCTTGGGGAAATAATACTATTTTAATTTAAATTTATGTAAAATAAAAGTATTAATTTTATTTAAGGTTTTTATTTGAAAAAAATTGCTGTTATAACAGGTGTTGCAGGATAAGATGGCAGTTATTTAGCTGAGTTTTTGCTTAAAAAATGGTATATTGTTCATGGTATAAAACGGCGATCATCACTTTTTAATACAGATAGGATTGATGATATATATCAAGACCCTTATGTTGAAAATAGAGATTTTATATATTTCATTGAAATTCTTATGTTGTCGCAAAGATGTATACTTATTGGATACGATGATGAAGTTTACAGATGCATCAAAGCTTCATAAGCTTGGGTGAAAAAGAGGATTATATATGATTGGTATTTATATGAGACTAAATAAATTAGAACAGTAATATATAAAAAATCTCTTTGAAAAATTTGCGAGGATAGAAGTAGAATGAATAATAAAATACTACATATAATGACTTTAGATAAGTTTTTACCACCTTTTATAGAGTTTGTAAATAAATATTTTAACTCAAATGAACATTTATTTGTTGTTTTAGGGAAAAATAATGATAAATTTGGAAAATTAGATGCAAAAAATATTGTTTTTATAGATCAAAAAATCAAATCTTTACATCTTTTAGTTTTAATGAATAGAGCAAGAAAATTAATATTACATGGCTTGTGGTCACATAAGTTAAATCAAATACTATTTATAAATCCTTGGTTTTATAAAAAATGTTATTGGGTTATGTGGGGAGGGGATTTTTATTTTCCAGAGAAACAATCTATTTTGCAGAGATACACTATAAAAAAAATGGGTCATTTTATTACATACATAAAAGGTGATTATGAGTTAGTTGAAAAATGCTATGGTTCAAAAGGAATTTATCATGAATGTTTTATGTATCCTAGTAATCTTTATAAAGAATATAGTGTTGAAGAGAGAAAGCATAAGACTATTAATATACAGGTAGGAAATTCAGCTGACCCTACAAATAATCATTTGGAAGTATTTATGAGGCTAAAAAAGCATAAAGATAAAGATATAAATATTTTTGCACCATTGTCTTACGGTGATAAAAAGTATGCTAAAGAGGTTATAAGAAAAGGAAAAGAGATATTTAAAGATAAATTTAAGCCTATTACTGAATTTATGCCATTTGAAAAATATCTTTATTTTTTGGGAAAGATTGATATTGCTATCTTTGCACATGAAAGACAACAAGCCATGGGAAATATTATAACACTTTTAGGACTTGGTAAAAAAGTGTATATAAGAAGTGATTTGGTATCTTGGAGTTTTTTTAAAAAACATAAATTAAATATATATGATATAGATACAATTAAGTTAGATAACTTATCAAATGAGTTAAAAATTTTTAATAAAATGAAGATTGAATTTTTATTTTCTAAAGAAGTATTAATTATGAGACTTCAGAAGGTTTTTTATGAGTAAGAAACTCTTAATTATCGGTGGTGGAAAATGGCAAGTCCCAATCATTAAAAAGGCGAAAGAACTTGGACATTATGTTATATGTTCAAATTTATACGAAGATTCAATTGGGTTTAAATATTCTGATGTTTCATATGTTGTTGATGTTCTAGATAAAGAAAAAAATCTTCAAATAGCAAAAAAACATAATGTAGATGCAATTTTAACTGATCAAAGTGATATTGCAGTAATAACTGTCGCCTATTTATCTGATCAGTTGGGTTTAAAGGGTGTTGGTAATAATATTGCTCATTTATTTACTAATAAACGGAGAATGAGAGAAGAGCTTATTGTCTCTGACTTGCATCATCCTAAATTTAAAATATGCAAAACAATAGAGGAAGCTAATCATTTTTTTACTGAACTCAAAAGGCCTATTGTTATTAAACCTTTATCAAATCAATCTAGTAGAGGTGTATTTAAAATAGAAACTATTAAAAAATTACATCAAAAGTTTGAATTGACTCTAAAACATTCAATAAATAATTCAATCTTAGTTGAAGAATATATCGGTGGTATTGAGGTAACAGTTGAAGGGTTTAAATCAGAAAATAAACATTATACCTTGGCAATATCTAAAAAAGAACATTATGAAAAATTATCTTCAGTAGCTAAGTCATTAATATATTTAGATAAACATAATGAATTTAATAGTAAGAAACTTAAAACAATAAACAATAAATTATTTGACAAGTTGAATTTTGGAATAACACATGTTGAATATAAATATTATAATGAAAAATTTTATTTAATTGAAGCTGCTATAAGAGGTGGAGGTACTAAAATCTCATCTCATATTATTCCTATTGTTTCTGGTGTAAATGTAAATGCATTACTTATAAAAATATTGCTTAATGAAAAGGATGTAGATATTAAATTATCTAATAAAAAAAAATGTGTTATTCTTAAGTTTTTTGATTTTCAGGCTGGAAAAGTATCAAAAATATATGGGACAGACTATATGACAGAATGTCCATTTATTCTTGATTTTGATTTTGAATTTAAGGAAGGTGATATTATTAAAATGCCATCTGACGATAGAAGTAGAATAGGTTATTTTATTGCTTATGCAGAATCTAAAAAAAATTTAATGAAAATTGTTCATAATATAGATGAAAAGGTATATTTAGACTATGTTTAAAAAATATGATTCACATATGCACTTTAATATGAAGGTAGGTGATATAATTGGAGATTTTAAAAGACAAGTATATAATTTAGAAGGATTTATATTAATACTTAATACTGAAAAGGAAAAAAAAATATTTTTAAATGACTTTATGGAAGAGTTTAAGTATTTGTTTCCTAAATCTGCTATTGCAGTAAATTATAAAATAATTAATTTTAATTTTATAAAAAAATTAAAAGATAGACACATTAAATTTGGTGTTAAATTGCATCCAAGGTTGTCTGGAATTACTAAGAATGATTTTAATTCAATTAATGAAAACTTAAAAAATATAGATTTTAATTTTATAATTATAGATTGTTTTTATTATGGCTCTAAGATAGAAACTCATATTAATTTAGATCTATCAGTTTTTATAGCAAGTAATTTCAAAAATATTAATATATTATTAGCTCATGGAGGAGGACATAAAACTTTGGAATTTATGCTCTATACTAGAGAGTTGAAAAATATATATTATGATTTTTCATTTACTGTTAAATATTTATATGATTCATCCGTTTGGATTGATATACAAAAAGCCTTTAAATACAATTATAAAAGAATTTTATTTGGTTCAGATTATCCGGATGTTACAGTTAATGAAGCACAATTTTACTACAACAAGCTTATTGAAAATTTAGAGTTTGAAAAAGAAAGAGAATTATTTTATAATAAAAATTTTGAAGAATTTATGGAGTTATAATGATTGGTATGCCCGAAAAAGATAAAAATATTGTTATTGATAGATATTCGCAAAGATATGAAAAATACGGATATTCACCTAAAACACTTGGATGGGACAAAGGAAAACAAGATATAAGATATAAGATGTTATTAGAAAATTTTAACTTGGAAGGTAAAAGTATATTAGATATTGGATGTGGTTTTGGTGATGCAAATAAAACATTAAAAAAATTAGTCAAGAATTATACATATATTGGAATAGATATAGTAGAAAAATTGATTATAGAAGCTAAAAAAAATTATGCTAATCAAACAAATATAAGTTTTATTTTAGAGGATTTTTTAAAATTAAAATTTGAAAAGAACTATGATATAATTATTTCTTCAGGTGTTTTTAATTTTAAGTTACAAGAAGCTGATAATTATGAGTTTATTAAATCTTTTATGGATAAAGCATTTAATATAGCTAATGATGGAATTGCTTTTGATTTTTTATCTGATAAAGTAGATTTTCAGTATAAGCATACATTTCATAGTAACCCTACTAATATATTAAATATGGCTTATAATATGAGTAGAAATATTATGCTGAAAAATAATTATATGCCTTTTGAATTTACTGTTGTAGTTTTTAAAGATCAAAGTTTTTTAACAGATGATACAATTTTTACAAGGTTTAAAAATGAAAAATAAAATTATTGACTATATAAAAAGAAATCGGGTTTCGTCAACTGAAATAGCAGATTGTTTAGATAAGCAAGGTTCAATATGTAATGCAAATGCCATAAATAGAGGTCATTTTTCAGTTGGAAATGTATTTTATGTATATGCCATAAATGAAACTAATTGGGATGTTCATGAGCAAATACAAAATATAAAAGATAATGACATTGTTTTTATAGAAACTTATGACAGTATAGATAAGGCTATTTTTGGTGATTTGGTTTCTAAATATCTTTTATTGTATAAACAAGCAAATGCAATTGTAACAAATGGATTACTTAGAGATGCTCCAAGATTAATTAAAGAAAATTGGAGTATATGGTGCAAAGGTTTTAGTCCGATAGGATATAAAAACGAAAAGATAGAATTGAATTTTGAGCAAGTTAGTAGAATAGAATTAAATAAAAATATATATAATGGTTCAATTGCAGTATGTGATGATACAGGTGTTGTAATTATTTCAAAAGAGTTTCATACAAAAGAGTTTTTAGAAAAAATTAAATTTATAGAATTACAAGAAGATAAATGGTTTGAATGTATTGATAAAAAAAAATATTCTACATTTGAAACTGTTTGTTTAAAAAAATATTTAGAAGAAAATAAATTATGATTCCATTTAACAAACCACCACTAACAGATAATGAAGAAAAATATATAAGAAAATCATTAAATAGTGACAAAATTTCAGGTGATGGACAATTTACAAAAAGATGTCACAAATGGTTTGAAGATAAATTACAATGTAAAAAAGC
This sequence comes from Sulfurimonas sp., assembly GCA_027066935.1. GTDB lineage: Bacteria > Campylobacterota > Campylobacteria > Campylobacterales > Sulfurimonadaceae > Sulfurimonas. The sequence continues at coordinate 5,432 of JAMOMX010000226.1, forward strand.
TTTATTAACAACTTCTTGCACTCATTCCTTAGAAATGTCTGCGATACTTCTTGATATACAAGAAGGTGATGAAGTTATCATGCCTAGTTATACTTTTGTATCCACGGCAAATGCTTTTGTTCTTCGAGGTGCTAAAATAGTTTTTGTAGATATTCGACCAGATACTATGAATATCGATGAAACAAAGATAGAAGAAGCCATTACTGAAAAAACAAAAGTAATTGTTCCTGTTCATTATGCAGGTGTTGGATGCGAAATGGATACTATCATGATATTGGCCAACAAGTATAACCTTTTTGTTGTGGAGGATGCGGCACAAGGTATGATGAGCTACTATAAAGGAAAACCACTTGGCACTATAGGACATTTTGGAACTTTTAGTTTTCATGAGACTAAAAATTATACAAGTGCAGGTGAAGGTGGATTACTTATTATAAATGATGAAAGATTTGCAGATAGGTCTGAAATCATTCGAGAAAAAGGAACTAATAGAAGTCAGTTTTTTAGAGGTATGGTAGATAAATATTCATGGGTAGATATAGGGAGTAGTTATCTTATGAATGACATGAGTGCTGCATATTTATGGGGACAACTTGAAAAAGCTGATGAAATAAATAGTGATAGATTGAAGTCATGGAATTTGTATCATAATAAGTTGCAAGAGTTAAGCCAAAAAGAGTTTATAGAACTTCCAACAATTTTAGATACTTGTACACATAATGCTCATATGTTCTATATTAAAGTAAAAGATTTAAAAGAGAGAGTAGCCTTGCTCCAGTATTTGATAGATAATGGCATCTGGAGTGTATTTCATTATGTCCCTTTACATAGTTCAAAAGCAGGAAAAAAGTATGGACGTTTTTTTGGTAAAGAACAATTTACAACCAAAGAGAGTGAGCGATTGATACGTTTACCTATGTATTATGGATTAAGTAAAAAAGAAATATTTTATATTGTAAATAAAATTGAAGCATTTTATGAAACCAAGTAAATATCATAATAATAAAGGTTTGCATAATTGGCTTATATATAATATTGGTGATAAATTTTTAGAAAAATATTCAAAATACTATAAAGGAAATTTGTATGATTTAGGCTGTGGAGAAGCACCATATAGAAAGTATTTTTTGCAGTATGCAGATAGTTATATTGGTGTTGATTGGACTAAAACACTGCATAACTCTAAAGCAGATATCGTCTCAAATTTAAATAAAAAAATTGAACTTGATGATGGAGTGGCTGACACCATTATATCTCTTTCTGTAATGGAACACTTGTGTGAGCCTCAGATTTTTTTAGATGAATCATACAGAATACTAAAAAAAGGAGGAGTTATGATGCTTCAAGTTCCTTGGCAGTGGTGGGTGCATGAAGCTCCTCATGACTATTTTCGATATACACCTTACGGGTTAAAATATATGTTTAAAAAAGCAGGATTTAAAGATGTTATCATAGAAGCACAAACTGGTTTTTTTACAATGTGGCTTTTGAAGATAAATTATTTTTCTAGTCGTTTTATAAGAGGTCCAAAGGTTTTAAAGCTATTAATAAAGGCTATTTTGATTCCTTTTTGGACTATCAATCAACTTATAGCACCGATTTTAGATAAGTTTGACAGGAATTGGGAAGCAGAATCACAAGGATACTGTGTTATTGCAAAAAAAATATAGATGTCATTAAAGCAATCAGCTATTAGAGGAGTAAAATGGACAAGTTACTCTATGATTATAATTGCAGTTTTACAAATTTTACAAATTGCTATACTTGCTAGATTTTTATCTGCTAGTGATTTTGGTTTGATGGCTATTGTTATGGTTGTGATAGGATTTGCAAAAGCTTTTTTAGATATGGGTATAAGTAATGCTATTATCTATAAACAAGAGGTTAGTTATAGGCAATTGAGTACACTTTATTGGGTAAATGTTTTAGCTGGAATCATATTGTATGGTATAATATATTTTATATCTCCTTTTATTGCTTTATTTTATCAAGAAGTTATACTTGAAGATATTATAAAAGTAGTAGGAGTGATATTTTTAATCACTCCTTATGGACAACAATTTTTTGTTTTATTGGAAAAAGAGTTGGCATTTAAGATACTGGCAAAGATAAGCATCTTAAATAAATTTATTTCTTTACTTGTTACATCATATCTAGCTTATGCAGGATTTGGAGTGTATGCTTTAGTTTATGGGGCGATAATAAGCACTATTTTTACGACAGTACAGTATATAGTTATAGGTATAAAAAGTCATAGACCATCATTTGTTTTTGATTTAAAAGAAGTTAGGGAGTTTTTACAGTTTGGTCTTTATCAGATGGGAGAGAAAACGATAAATTATTTTAATTCTCAGTTTGATACTATTTTGATAGGAAAGCTTCTTGGAGTTGAAAATCTTGGTATATATACTATAGCTAAAGAGCTTGTCATGAAACCAGCTTCTATCATAAATCCAGCTTTAACAAGAGTAGCGTTTCCTACTATGTCAAAGATACAAGAAGATATACTTAGGCTTAAAGCTGTGTATTTAAAAATGATAAATTTTGTAGCTTCTGTTAATTTTCCTGTTTATGTGATTATTATTATTTTAGCACCTGAACTTGTTGAGCTATTATTTGGTGAAAAGTGGAGCCAAGCTGTGCCGATAGTGCAAATTCTTGCTATATTTGCTGCTATTAGGAGTGTTGGAAATCCGATAGGATCACTTCTCTTGGCAAGAGGTAGAGCAGACCTAGGTTTTTGGTGGAATTTTGTACTTTTCTTCTTTGTACCTTTTAGTATATATATTTATAGTTTTTGGGGTTTAGAAGGTATTGCATGGGGATTGGTGACAAATATGATTATTTTGCAATTGCCTGGATACTATATACTTGTAAAGCCACTGTGTAGGGCAGAGTTAGGTGAATATTTTGGACAAATAATTAGGGCTTTATTTATTTCGATAACTGTATATATTTTGGTGTATAATTGTTATTTATTATTATATGCAAATGTCTTTCTCAAAATAGCAGTTGTAGTTTGTTTGGTTGCTGGTTTGTCTTTTGTTTTAAATAACTATTTTAATAAGATTTTTATAGATGAGATGAAAGGCTATGTTAAATTATGATTTTTTAAAGAAGGTTATTTTAGTATGTATAAAATTAGTGTAGTTATTCCAGCTTACAAGGCAGAAAAAACTATACGGCGAGCTGTAGAAAGTATATTGTCACAAAAAAATGTATTAACAGAGATTATTATTATAGAAGATGGAAGACATGATTGTACAAAGAGAGTATTACAGTCGTACTTAGAACAACTTACTTTTATCTCTTTTGATGTTAATTTAGGTGCCCAATTTGCAAGAAACAAAGGTCTAAATTTGAGTACTTTTCAAAATATAATGTTTTTGGATGCTGATGATTATTTTGAAGGTGATTTTCTTTATTATTTAGCTGAAACAGCTATGCATAGTAATGCGGATGTTGTTTTTGGAAATTGTATTAAGCGTTGGGAAAGTGGGAAAGAAAAATATTTTTTTCAAGCTAATAAATTTAGAGATGAAGCATCTATCGATGTAATAATACGATGGTTAACAGGAAAAGCTGGTCCTGCTCCATGCAGTATTTTGTGGAAAAAAGATACATTATTGAAACTTGGTGGTTGGAATGAAAAATATCATAAAAATCAAGATGGAGAATTAGTAATGCGTGCAATGTTCAATAATGTAATATTAGCTCACTCTATGGAAGGTGCAGGAATTTATACACAATATTTTGGTGAGAGAATATCACAAAGAGTTGATAAAAAAGCTTTTGATTCACAACATATGTTATTTGATTATATTAAAAAAAATGCACAACAAAATAAAGATAAAGATAAAATACTAGATGCATTGAATTATTATAGTATTGGTATTATAAATTCGGTACAAGCTTGTCAAAATGAAGATGTTATAAAGATATGGGAAAAAAAGTGGGAAAAAAAAGTGCCTAAATTTTATTTGATTAAGTATCATGGATATAAGATATATTTTAAACATCTATTGTATTATATATTTGGTCTGAAAATTATTAGAAAAATCATTAATCTTTTAAAATGGACTAAGAATTTTATACTGATGCAGAAAGATTAAATATGAGAAAAGGTAGTAAAACAGTTGTAATATATATGGATGTAATGGAGAGATATTATTTTTTCAAAAGATTTTTTAAGCCTTTATCTAAAAATAGTAATGTATGTGTTATAACCGCAAGACTTTCTATATCTGTTTTATGTAAATTGCAAGGTATAAAAGTTTATTTATTAAGAAATATAGATACTAAGAAGAAGTCTTATGATTTTTTAGAAAACTCTCTTAGTGTATTAAATAACTATCATGCTAAAAATGAAGCAAATATAATTTATTCTATGGTTCAACATCAGCTTATTTTGTTGAAAAAAGAGATAGATATAGAGAGTTTTTTTCTTTGGAATGGCTCAACTACAATTGGAATTTGTATAGGAAATTTTGCAAAAGAGTGTGATTTAAAAAGATACTATTTTGAAATTTCAAATCTTGGTAAAAAAATTTTTGTAGATAAAGAAGGAGTTAATGCACAATCTTATTTGTATCATCATCCAGATATATTAGATAATGTACACATTAATAATGAATCTTTTAAAAAGTGGAGAGAACATTGGAAAAGAGATACAGAATCTCCTAAGCAAGTCAAAAATACTACGAGAATTCCTTTCTCTTTTTTGATAGATCTTTTAGGTTTTTATATTTTTAACATTTTGCGTGAAGATAGGCGTTCATCTATGAATGTTATGAAAAGAAAATTTTCTCTTAAATGCTCTTTTTCTAGTATTGATATATCAAATGATCTTCCATCATATTTTATTTTTTTTGCTATGCAAGTTACTAATGATTCACAATTACTTATAAATAGTGAAATTAATAACTTAGAGGCTCTAAAGATAGCAAAGGAATTATCAAAAAAAGAGCGAGTATCATTAGTTGTAAAGCTACATCCTGCAGAAATGAATATACCATTTATAAAATCTATTGAGGCTATGTATAGAAATAAAGCTTTTATTCTAAGTAATTTATCTACAAAAGAGTTAATTGAAAAATCTCAAAAAGTAATAGTGATAAATTCAACAGTAGGATTAGAAGCAATGATAAATGAAAAAGAACTTATAGTTTTAGGTAGAGCTCTATATAAAGAGTTTAATTTTGATAGATTAAAAGCATATATTTTTGATTACTTGGTGGATATTGATTATTTTGATAAAGAGGAAAAAGTTTCTATAGCTACTTTAAAAAAGATACTTGAAAAAAATGTCTAACATCATTGCAATAGTTATGTCTATTTATAAAAATGATAACCTCTCTGAGCTTAAATATGCTTTAGAAAGTCTTTATAGTCAAACTCAAAAAGCAGATATTTTTTTGCAACTTGACGGTATAGTATCTAAAGAGATTGAGGGGTATTTGGATAGAGAATTAGAGGGTGGGATAATTACTTATCTTGGAAAAAGAGATAAAAATTTCGGACTGGCCTTTAGTTTAAATGAACTTTTAGAAGTTGTAAAACCAAAATATAAGTATATCGTTCGTATGGATGCAGATGATGTATCGGTTCCAACTCGTATAGAAAAACAGATACAATTTTTGGAAGAACACCCAGATGTGCAAGCTGTTGGTGGATGGATAGAAGAGTTTAATGTCGATACAAATGAAAGTCAGGTTGTAAGATATGGAGAGTTTCACAGAGATCTTAAACAAAACCTTATGAAAAGAAATCCTTTAGCTCATGTGACAATATGTTTTAGAAATACCTTTTTTGATACAATATCTTTATATGACACAACAAAATTAAATGAAGATTTTGATTTGTGGATTAGAGCATTTAAACAAGATGTTAAGTTACATTGTTTGCAAGAAGTGCTGGTTAAAGTTCGTACAAGTGATGACTTTTTTGCTAGACGAAAAAATATTGCTCGTG
>JAMOMX010000227.1 GCA_027066935.1 Sulfurimonas sp.
CTAAAACTACGGACTGGAAATTCACGACAAAAGATGCCCGGGTGAAGTTGAAAAAACTTTATCCTACTATTATTGAAACTAAGAACATCTCTTTATGAGTGGTGGGGTACTAGTAACATATGAAAAACCCATAGATTTATAAAAATCTACTAAATTTTTATTTTCTTTTCCGCCATCTGGATACAAAACTAAATAACTAACTCCGATATGCTCCCTTACTTCATAAAATTTAGAAGCTGCATATTCTAATAGTAATTGAGATACTTTTGAATTATCAAGATGCTCATATACTTTTGACCTATAAATATTATTTACAAGTAATAAATCTATAAGCACTACAGGTTTTTTAGTTTTATCAATCATTACTTCTGAGGCAGATAATGCTACAAATCCAAGTATGCCTTTTAAAATAGAGTTTGTGTCTTTTATAGAGTAAAGTTTAGTACTATTATTTCCAGCAAATGATATTGCTTGATTTAAAAGTGCTTTTTCTCGTTTTGCCTTAAAATAGTCTTTATCGAACTCAATTGCATTTAAAAGTGATCTTTTTTCTGATTTTACTTTAGAGGATGTATACGAATTAAATTGATATGGCATCAAGTATTAAGCGGCTACTGTAACAAATTTTTTAGCTTTTATTTTTGCAACAAAATCTTTAGGAACTTTTGCATTAAGCATTTTCACAGCATCTTTACCTGTAATGTGAGGCATTGACACTTGAATTACTTTACCGTTTTCGTATTTAAAAGCCATTGCAAATCCTTTATAATATTTTTTCTATGTCATATTTTAACATAATTTTATAGTGAATATTGATTAATGAAGCTTGCGTTAGCATGAAATTTAAGATTATGATATTTTTTTGAATTTTATATATGATTTAAATATTGGTATACATTTGGTGATCAAACGGGCTAAATGCCTTTACTTTTTTTCATAAGAGTAATAAACCTAAACCTATAGATAAAAATAACACATAAAGAAAAATATATTTTGAAATAATTTTAATATTCATAAATGATTGTTGTGGATTTTTAGGGTTATAATATATCTTTATGTCATTATAGGGATTGGTATTAGCAACCTAGGACAAGACAAACAACATAAATTCAATTATAATTATAATACAAAAGATAATGGAGAAGAAAAGATATGAATGCTCAAATATCAAAGGTACTTTGTTATATTGAAACTCATTTAGATACTAGATTAGATGTTAAGGTTTTGGCAAGAGTTGCAGGTTATTCTCCTTATCATTTTTCTAGAATTTTTAAGATGTGTGTAGGTGAATCAGTTATATCGTATACCACAAGACTTAGACTTGAAAAAGCTTCATTTAAAATGATAAATATAAATAAATCTATCATAGAGATAGCTTTTGAAGCTGGATTTGAAACACCAAATGGCTTTAATAAAGCGTTTAAAAAGATATTTGATATCACTCCTACAGAATATAAAAGTAGACGTATGAATCTGCTTCAATCATATAAGGACAAAATGATGCAAACTCCAAAAATAGTTGAGAGAGAAACTACCCATATAGTCTATGTTAGAGAGATAGGTGGCTATGAAAAAAGTTCTGAAATAGCTTGGGAAAAGCTTTCAAAACAGTTAAATGATTTCTCTAATAACTTCAAAGATGAATCTGTTAATATAAAACTTGACCCAAAAGAAGCAGAGATAATTGGCATCTGCCATGACGACCCATCAATCACAGCAGAGGAAAACATCCGATATGATGCTTCATTGGCATGGGGCAAAAAAGAGATAGATTTTTTAAGTGAACAAGGGTTTGATACTAAAGAGATTCCAGATGGAAAATATGCAATGGTTCTTTATAAAGGCAATTATACAAAAGCTATTGATAGTTGGATGGCACTTTATACATGGTGTGAAGAGAATGGTTATACATTTAGAGATTATCCACCATTTGAGAAGTATTTAAATCTTCCACAAGATGTTAAAGAGGAGGAGCTTTTGACAGAAATTTATCTACCAATTAAAGAAAAAACATGATGTAAATGGAGCAGTTTTTAGAAAACAATAAACTCAATTTGCTATAATACTTAAAAATAATTTTATTTATATAGGAAATTCAGTGATAACGTTAAAAGAAGCTCTAAAACTAAACAAAGAAGAATTAAACAAATTTAAAGAAGATTTAAAAGCTAAAATCAAACAGAGACCTGAATTAAATGCCTATATAGATGTAAACAGTAGTGGCGATGGTATACCTATAGCTATAAAAGATAATATCCAAGTAAAAAACTGGTCTGTTACATCTGGGTCTAATATACTTCAAGGTTATATAGCTCCTTACAATGCTACTGTTATTGATAAACTAAATGAAGCAGGACTAAGTCCATTTGGTCGTACAAACATGGATGAGTTTGCTATGGGTTCTACTA
>JAMOMX010000228.1 GCA_027066935.1 Sulfurimonas sp.
AGATTTTTTAAAAATTAGTGTTGCATTTACAGGGATACCACAACCGCTAAGCTCTTTCATTGCAACATATCCAGCATCTGTTGCTGGAACTTTAATCATCACATTCTCACGACCAATCTCAGCAAACAGCCTTTTCCCCTCTGCAATTGTGCCTTCTGCATCATCACTTAGATACGGGTCAACTTCTATACTTACATAACCATCATCATTATTGTCATATAGTGGTTTTAAAATATTTGCAGCTTTTTTAATATCAAAAATAGCCAAGGCTTCATATTTTTGTTTAGCACTGAACTCACTAAGCTCTGATAATTGCTCTTTATATGCTGGCGAGTTAAGTATTGCATTTTTAAATATAGCTGGATTTGAAGTAGCTCCATTTATAGTTTTTGATTCTACTAACTCTTTAAATTCATTATCTAAATAATCGCGCTCTATAAAATCAGCCCAAAGCGAAAATTTTAAGTCTTCTATATACATTAACAACCCTCATAAATTTTAATTATTTCACTTAATTATACCTCATTTTTTAAAATTTTCATAAGTCGTTACAAAAAATAAAAATAAAAGATGCAAGAAACTTAAAATATATAAAAGCAAGTCATCAATATAAAAAAATCTAAAATTATAATCTGTCAAAATGTAGAAATCATATATTTGCTCATCAAAATAATATTTTAAACAATAAAAACTTATAATTATAATACCTGCATACAAGAGATTACATTTAAAACTAAAAAAATATATATACAATAACAATGCTAAAAAATATAAAAAATAACAAGTAGTTGCAAAAATTTGAATCAATACAAAATTAAATAATACAACTACAAAGGCTACAAACACCTCAAAAAGATGGTTATATAAAAAGTTATCTATTTTTTCTATCATATTTTACCTATGGTATATATACTTTTTCTAACATCTCTTCATACTCATTTTTTAAAATAGAATCAAGTGTAATTCCTCCACCACTCTTATAAACTAGTCCATCTTTAGTACTTTGAATAAAGCGAATCATAACCCCACTATCAAAACTCAACCCATCATATACTCCAAAAACGCCACTATAAAAATCTCTCTTATAATTTTCTACTTTTTTAATTATATCTAAAGTTGATTTTTTTGGAGCACCACTTATGCTACCAGCAGGTAGAAGTTTTTTTAATATATTACCAATATTTTCATGCCAATACACATCTAAATCTCCACTAATATGAGAACTTACTTGAAGTAAATTTTTTTTACCTGCTGATATTTTAGTTATATATCTAAATTTTTCTACTTGTACATTTTTGCTTACTATACTTAAATCATTTCTAAGTAAATCTACAATCATAATATGTTCAGCCATCTCTTTTGCATCAGATAATATTTTTGCTTTAGCTCCCTTAATACTTGCATCAATTGTCCCTTTCATTGGAAAAGTACTAATCTTATTATCTCTAATTTGTACAAATTTTTCAGGTGAAAAACAAACAAACTCATCTTTATATCTTAATTTATAATGAGCATTACTAAGGGAAAATATCTCTTTAAGATTTAACTTTGTTTCTATTTTTGTTGGTTGAGTTAAGTTTAAAAGATAGGTATTTCCTTTTTTTATCTCTTGTATTACAAAATTAAATTTATTTTTATAATTTTTAAAGTCTAATGGAATTTTTTTTAAAGCTTTAAGGTGTGAGTTCAAGTTTGAATTAGAATTAGAATTATAGTTTTCATCTATACTATACTCTACATCAAAATTTTCAAGCTCATCAAGTAAAATAATTTCTATTTTTTTTGCTTCAAAATCACTTATAAAGAGAAAAGGTTTTCTCTGTTTGCCAAGAGAATTAAGTAGTTCAAAATTCATAAGTTATGAAGTTATCAACTTCTTTAAAACTGCCATTCTTATAGATACACCATTACTAACTTGCTCTAAAACTTTACATCTTTTATCTGCTAAAAGTGCATCACTTATATCTATATTTCTGTGAACAGGACCAGGATGAAGTAAAATAATCTCCCTATCACCAATGAGCTCTTCTGTTATACAAAAATCACTTGCATAATCTTTTAAAGAAGCATAACTTGGTGAAGAGTGTCTCTCTGTTTGAGTGCGTAAGCTCATTATTGCATCTACTTCATTTATTATTTCTTTTAAAAAGTTGGTTACTCGAAGCGATGTTTTTGGTAAAAAATGAGGAGGAGCAACAAGTATCACTTCCATCCCAAAACGAGTTAATAGCTCTATGTTTGAATTTGCTACACGTGAATTTTTGATATCACCAACTATAGCAATTTTTTTACCCTCTAGTGAGCCAAAGTGTTCTTTTAAAGTGTACAGATCAAGAAGTGCTTGTGTTGGATGAGCGTGAGCACCATCTCCTGCATTTATTATGGAGGCTTTTGTATGGT
>JAMOMX010000229.1 GCA_027066935.1 Sulfurimonas sp.
ATGGAGAAAAAACTTGAATTATTTGCACTCTTATTAAAACTCGGATTTAAAGAGATTGAAGTGGGCTTTCCATCAGCCTCTGAAATTGAATTTAATTTTTTGAGAAAACTAGTTGAAGACAACTTAATCCCCGATGATGTAACTGTGCAAGTCCTTGTGCAAGCTCGTGAGCATCTTATAAAAAGATCATTTGAAGCGTTAGAGGGTGTAAAAAAAGCAACTATTCATCTTTATAACTCAACATCTATTGCTCAAAGAAAAATAGTATTTAGAAAAACTAAAAAAGAGATTATTGCTCTTGCTTTAGATGGAGTGGAGCTAGTTAAAAAGTATGAAAAAGATTTTGATGGCAAAATATTTTTAGAGTACTCTCCTGAGAGTTTTACAGGGACTGAGTTAGAATTTTCTGCACAAATTTCAAATGCTGTAACTTCTTGTTGGGGGATTAGTGATACTAGAAAAGTTATCATAAATCTTCCAGCAACTGTAGAGATGTCTACGCCAAATGTTTATGCAGACCAGATTGAATGGATGTCAAATCATTTAGATAATCGTGAAAATGTAATAATTTCAACTCATACCCATAACGACAGAGGGACCTCTATTGCAGCGACTGAACTAGCACTTTTAGCAGGAGCTGACAGAGTTGAGGGCACACTACTTAGTAATGGTGAGCGTACTGGAAATGTAGATATAATTACATTAGCACTAAATATGACAACTCAAGGAATTGATTCTAAGTTAAATTTTTCAGATATAAATGAGGTTTTAGAAGTTGTTGAGAGGTGTACAGAGATGGTTACACATGCTAGACATCCTTATGTTGGAGAACTTGTATATACAGCATTTTCTGGCTCACATCAAGACGCAATAAATAAAGGACTACACTTTCAAAAAGAGAAAGATGATGAACTTTGGGAGGTTCCATATTTACCAATTGATCCACTTGATGTTGGGCGCACATATGAGAGTATCATCCGAATCAATTCTCAATCAGGAAAAGGTGGAGTAGCTTATATACTTGAAGAAAACTTTGGTTTTTTACTTCCAAAACAGATGCATCCAGAGATTGGAAAATTGGTTCAAATAAAAAGTGATGAAAAAGGTGTTGAGCTAAGCGCTGATGAAATTTTTGAAGTGTTTAAAGAGAACTATTTTAATGTAGAAGAAAAATTAAGTTTAATCGATTTTACATTAAGTTCAAAAGATAATATCTCAAAATGTAAGCTAAAATACACCTATAACTCAAAAGAGATTATAAGTGAGGGAGAGGGAAATGGTCCAATTGATGCTTGTAGAAAAGCACTAAAAAAAGATTTTTATATTGATTTTATTATAAAGTCATATTCTGAGCATTCTTGTGGTGACAAAAGCAGTGCAAAAGCTGTAGCTTATATTGAAATTATTCATAATGATAACTCTACGTTTGGAGTTGGAGCTGATAACGATATAACTAAAGCTTCAATTAAAGCGCTCTTTTGTGCTTTAAATAGAGCTTTGGATTAAAAAAGTAATTCTTCATCTGGTTTAGACTCATTATCAACTCTTGGTGGTTTTGAGATTGGACTAAAATACTCTTTTCTTTTTCCAACATTAACCTCAATAATACCCGCAGGTACTTCAAATTTTCTTTGTACTTGTGGATATAAACGCAATACTCCCTCATAAAAACTTTTAAATGCTGGTCCTGCTATTTTTCCACCTGTTTCTCGTCTATGCATAGGTGTGTTATCATCATTACCAAACCAAACAACTGTCTCAATTGTTGGAGAATAACCAGCAAACCATCCATCTTTATTATTGTTTGTTGTACCTGTTTTGCCAGCCAACTCTATCCCTCTGGCTCGAGCTCGTCTACCAGTACCCCTAGTTATAGCATCTCGTAAAATTGTAGTCATAATAAAAGCCTGTGTAGGCTCTGTTATAAAATGAGTTATTTTCTCTTTTTCATAAATTATTTGTAAGTTTTTTTCAACACTAAGTATAAGATGTGGTTCAACCTGCAATCCATGATTTGCAAAAGAGGTATAATATTTTGCAAGTTGCAATGGTGAAAGTGAAATTGTCCCCAATGAGATTGATAGATCGTGTGGAAGATTTTTTATTCCAAATTTCTCAAGTTGCTCAAGTAGTTGCTTGAGTCCAATCTCATTTACAAGATTTATAGTAGCTAAGTTTCTTGAGTGAACAAGAGCTTCTCTTAAAGAGATAAGACCTTTATAGTTTTTTTCATAATTTTTTGGTTTCCATTTTACCTCTTCTCCATCTTTTTCATAAGTATAAGTACGAGATACATCTACTAATTTTGTAGCACCGCTAAAACCTAAATCAATCCCAACCTGATAAATAAATGGCTTAAAAGCAGAACCAGGTTGACGACGACCTTGAGTTGCACGATTATACGAACTCAGCTTATAATCAACACTTCCAACAAGAGCTAAAATATTTCCAGTTTCAGATTCAAGCGAGATTATTGCACCATTTAATAAAGATGTATTTACATCTTGTATTATCTCTAGAGTTGGGTTTTTTAGGAGTAACGCTTGGTCTTTTATTTTGTATTTTTCTATACGAATCAAAGATTTTTCATAAGCATCTCTTAGAGATTTTCTTGCTACCTCTTGGAGTCTTAAATCAATTGATGTATATATTTCATATCCACCTGTTTTAATATCATCAAAGCCTATTTTTTTCATTCTTCGCACCACTTCATCAACAATAAAGGGTGCTTTGTTTTGAGTTAATGTATCATCATAAACAGTTGGATTTTCCTGCACAGACTCTTGATATTGGGCTTCATCTATCCAACCTAAAACTTTCATTCTTGATAATACTCTGTTTGCCCTACCCATAGAGATATCATAATTTTTAGTTGGAGCATATGCACTTGGAGCTTTTGGTAATCCTACAAGTATAGCTATCTCTTTTAGAGTTAAATCATTAAGTTTTTTATGAAAATATCCATCAGCTGCTGTTTTGATACCATAATATCCATGTCCATAATATATCTCATTTAAATAACGCTCTAGTATCTCTTCTTTTGTTAGATGTCGCTCTAGTTTTAATGCGTATATAGCTTCTTTAATTTTTCTACTTAATTTTTTTTCTCTTGTTAAAAGCTTATTTTTTACCAATTGTTGAGTAATTGTACTAGCGCCCTCAACTGCACTACCAGCTTTAATAACTTTTATAGCTGCTCTAAAAATTGCATCTATGTTTATACCAGGATGCTCAAAAAAAGAGGTATCTTCTATAGCTACTAGGGCTTCAACTACGCGAGGGGGAATTTCATCAAATGTAGCATAATATCTATGTCTTCTATCAAAAATATTAGCTATTTTATTTCCATCTTTATCATATATTCGTGTAGTTTGAGGAGGTTTATAATCTACTAATGAAGATATTTCATAATTAAAAGCAATAAAAAAATAACCTAAAACCAAAAATGGAGCTAATGCAATAAATAAGATAGATACAAAAAATATTTTTTTTATTTTTAATCTTTTTATCATTTTCTAAATTTCCTGTTTGCAAAATTTGCTTCAATTAAGTTTTTTGTATATATAGCATTTGGATTAACTAAAATATCTTGCATTCTACCATACTCAACCACACTCCCATCTTTTATAATGCAAATATCTTCACATAAACTTTTCGCTGAAGATATATCATGGGTTACAAAAAGAATTTTAAAATCTAAATCTTTTTGCAATTTTTTAAGTAGTTCAAGTATCAATGTTGTATTTTTTGGATCAAGTGCTGTTGTAGGTTCATCAAGTAACAAAAGTTTTGGTTTAAAAGAGAGTGCCATCGCAATTACAATACGCTGAAGTTGTCCACCTGAGAGTTCTGGCGCAAACCTATCTAACAACTTAACATCTAAGTCAACCTCTTTAAGTAGTTCATATATTCTATCTTCATCTACAAAAAATTGCTTCCTTATCTTTGTAAGTGGAGATAGTGCTGTAAAAGGATTCTGAGGAACAAAACCTATTGTTTTACCTGCTATAAACTTAAAATCTGAATTTGTTTTTAACTCACACCTCATTGATGATGGAAGCATATTTAAAAGTGCTTTTAGAGTTAAACTTTTTCCACTTCCACTTTGACCAACAAGGGCTAATGATTTGTTTATTATAAAATCTATATCTACTAAAGTCTTTTTTTCAAAATCAATTTTGAGTTTAGTTATTTTCATTTGATAATTTTAGCTAATTTTTTACAAATTTCTATTAATTGAACTTCACTTTGTCCTAACCTTGCTATAAGTCTTATTATCGCTTGTGGGACTGTTGGTTGACGAATCCCACCAACACTAAAGCCAGATACTAAAAGCTCATCTTTTATTTTTATCACTTTTTGATTGTCTTTTATTAAAATTGGAACTATTAAACCATCTATTTTTATATCTAATTCTCTTTCAACTATCATCTGGCGAACTCTAATCTCATCTTTTATAACCTCTTTATTTTCCAGTATATATTCTAAAGATTTTTTAGCTAAAAGTGTATCATAAAGTGATAGTGCTGTAGCATATATGATAGGTTTTGCACGATTTGTAAGATACTCGACAATATGCTTTGAGGCTAATATAAATGCGCCAAAACTACCATAAGCCTTACCTAATGTCCCCATTTTTATATGGTTTGGTTTTATTTCAATGTTATAATAATCAAAGATACCCATAAGATTTTGCCCAATAATCCCACTACTGTGAGCCTCATCAACTATAAGCAAAGCATCTTCATTATCAGCTATTTTAAAAACCTCTTCATCACATAAATCACCATCCATTGAGTATATCCCCTCAACTGCGATTATTTTTCTTTTTACCTGTGTATGTTGTTTTAATAACTTTTTTAAATGATCCATATCGTTATGTTTAAAAAATACTACATTTACTGATTCTAAATTTGTAGCAAGAACTCCTGAAGCATGATACAACTCATCCATAAAAAGGATGTCACCCTTACGAACCAGAGATTCTATTAAAGCTATATTTGCATTAAATCCACTCCCCATAACTACACAATCTTCAAAACCACTAGCCCTAATCATAATATCTTCAAAATCTTTATGTATTTGATGATAACCATTAACAAGCATAGAAGCTTTTGCAGAGTGTACACTTAATTTTTCTAACTCTTTGCATGTAGCAATGTGTAACTCTTTTTTATGAGCTAATCCTAAGTAATCATTTGAAGCAAAATCTAAAACATCTTCATTGACAACTTTTCTGACACGAAATCTATTTGAATATTTAAGTGCCTTTAGCTCATTTTCATAATAGTTCATTAAATAAATCTTTTTAAAAGCTCTGTATTTAGACCCATCGCAGTACTTTCATTTCCACGAACTTCCTTTATATACTTCTTACAAAAACCCTCAACCATACATGCTCCAGCTTTACCTCGCCACTCACCACTATCTATAAACCTGTTTAAATCATCCAAATCAAACTCTTCAAAAACATAATCTGTTGAGCTGATATCTATTAGCTTCATTTTAGGACTTTGATAAATCATGCAGGTGATTATACTTGTTACACTTGCACTTTGAGTCATTAAAATCTCTCTAGCTTCATCTTCATCTTTAGCTTTTCTTAAAATTTGGTTATGGGCAGTTACAACTGTGTCAGCAACTAAAAGTGGATAATCTTTATACCCGAAAGCTCTTAAATTTGCTTCATACTTCCCAAGTGTTGCTTGATAAACAAAGTTTTTAGGAGTAGAGGCAAAAATAGAATCCTCATCAAAATCAACACTCTCTTGGATAAAATCTATATTTGCGCTTTGGAGAAGTTTTGCACGAGTAAGAGAACTTGAAGCTAATCTAATCATTTTATAAACTCCACTAACTCTTTTATAACATCTTTGTATTTTTGTTTTTTCCAGTTGTTAAAAGATGGATGGGGTACTCGCAATACCTCTTTAAAATCATCCTCATTTAATACACTATCAAAAGAATTTTGAGCAAAGTTACCACAAAGCACTATCTTTTTATCTTTGTGTAAAGATATACGATTTTTAAAATCATTCATCATCTCTTGGATAGTTGTATTTATGGGATTTATTGTTTTTCTAAGCTTTGGATTTTGACGAATTTTTTCAAAAAATTCCATACTTTTTTCTTTTTTATCTGATTCTTTGTACGCAGACATCTGTAAAGGAAAATTACAAACATTTATTATCCCAATATTTGTAATCTTTTTTTCATACACTAACTTACCAAATGCTTCATCTCTATCAAACAAAACTTTTGAGATATCAATACCACTTTTTCCAGCAACAGGGTAACCATCTTTAACTTCTTGTGTATGTGGTGATTCTAATACAAAAATTACTTTATTATTTGCATCTAGCAAATCATCTACAGAATAGTTTTTTAGTTTTTCGTACAACATAATTAATTAGCTATATCAATAGTTTGCTTTAAGCTATTTACTAAATCACTTAAATTAATTTTTCGTATTTCTTGTTTCATATCACTTCTTTTTAATTAAATTAAATTTTTTTCATCAAATTTAGACGGGAAAAACTTTTTATTGATTTTATCATAATTATACCAATCCCCATTAAAAGGTAGGTATTAAGTATTGTTTGTATTGCAAACCTTTTTAAAGTCAAAATAGCATACTCTTTTTCATTTAAATTTCTTCCCTCCAGCAAATTTTTAATTCATCTAAAAATTTTGCAATATCTTTATCATTACTTTTAAATTTACTTATTTCAAATTTAGTTTTTATTACCGCATCTATACACTCTTGCAAAATTTCATTATAATCTTTATCGCTTAACGCACAACTCTGCTTAGCAAAAGTTTTATATGTTTTATCTTTAAACCAAAGCTTACCATCACCTAATTTTAAGGCTGGTATGTCATTTTTTATATATACAGTTGTCGTTATAACATCATATATAGGTGCTAAATATGAATCAGTGTAGTCATTTTCATAAAGTATCCCATAATTTTTCAGATGTCCATCACCATTTTGTAATAGATGATTCATTACAATAGCTTTAAAAAATATTTTAAGACTTCTTCTTCTATTTTGAGGTGCTATTACATCTTTTATAACTCTAGTTACTTCTTCATAACTTCCATCATATTTTTGCTCTGTCTGGCGAGCTGTAAGTACACACATATCTTCAAAACCAAGATAACTGCCATCATCTTTAACATCAAATCTTTTCATAATAAACATAGAATTATCATTGCTTAAGTAAAAATCAGGCGTTTGTAAACCTGCGTTTTTAATGGCACACATACAAAAGTACTCGTTTAGTGCTAAATTTGGATAATTTTTCTCAAATGACTTAACTATAAAATGTTCAAACTTCATAGTGGTTTTATTATGAGCAGATAAAAGTAATTTTGGTTGAACACCAGATATTCCTGAACGAATAGCAAATCTTTGCATTAATTCTTCAAAGAGATTTTCTTTATTGCTTTTTAAAATATCATAAAGTTCTAATTTTTCATTCGAATCAATTATTTTATTAAATTTTACGCGTCCTAACATATATGGGCCTATTAATCTTAAAAAATTTATATCATTCATTTTTTGTAATTTTGCAAAATGATTTTTTATAACTTCTTTAAGTGACCCTTCTGGCATATTCATCTCAAAGATTGGATGTATTTTTTGGTTTATCCAACTAGAACTTCTTAAAGGCATAGTTAAACTAACTATATCTTTTGAATTTTTAAGATAATTAAATATAAATTTATTATCCTCAAAACTCAAATTTCCATTATGAGTTTTATTGATAAACACTTTTATATTATTTTCTTTCATACTGCAATTCTTCTAATGTTTTTGGGCGATTTTTTTGCCTAATAATAAATTCATATTCTAATAAACCTAAAATGCTTTCAACTTTTTTGATTCCAACTTCATCTATAAAGCCATTTTCTATTTTTGATATTGTTCTTTTTGTAATGCCAGAATACTCTTCTAAATCATTTTGTGAATAGTTCTTTGATTTGCGTAAATTTTTTATCTCTTGCCCTAATTCTTTAAGTGTCAAAAATAATCCTTTTAAGAAGTATATTTCTGATTGTAGCATAAATTATATTAAAAGGAAATATACTTCTTATTTAGAACAACATTTTTTAAACTTTTTACCACGACCACAAGGGCAACTCTCATTTCTCTCAATCTTTGAATTAAACAATTCCCCTCCAGCGTATTTCCACATACCATCTATCTGGGTAAAATTACTTTTTTCATGTAGTAAATAAATTAAATTATTCTCACGATAATAAGCTTTAAATTCAACGCTGTTATCTTTAGATGAGATCACATCTAATTTTAACCACTCAGTATTTTCATAATTTCTTTCATCATAAATATATGTAAGCGTTGTAGTTTTATTTAGATAATCTCCATCTTTATTAACAAAAGCTTCATACCTGTTTCTCATTAGTTGTTCAGGTGATGAGGGGTTTTTGTAATTAAAATTCATCTAAAATATACTTGAAAAATATGTCCCGATAAATATACCAATAATGCCTAAAATAATGTTTAGTGGAACCATAAATTTACCTATAAGTTCAAGCTTTACTTTTGCCTTAGCAAAATCTCCAACTTGCATTAATTTATCGGCACTTGAGCGTCTTAACATCATAACTATAAGATTTAAAAACATAATGATCCAAATAAATTTTTTAACTTTGGACATAAAATCATGTTCTCCATAAGACAAGTTA
The DNA here is from genome assembly GCA_027066935.1 of Sulfurimonas sp. Taxonomy (GTDB): domain Bacteria; phylum Campylobacterota; class Campylobacteria; order Campylobacterales; family Sulfurimonadaceae; genus Sulfurimonas. Next base: position 8,713 of record JAMOMX010000229.1, read on the forward strand.
TACCCTTTAGCGATAAATATAGCTGTAACTAACAAAATAATTGTAAAAGGAAAAACAATATAAAAAAGCCTTTTTAATGCTTTTGATATATGTGCTAATCTTTTAGCGGGGGATTCTATATCTAAAAATGATGGATAAGCAGCATAACGCATAGCAATCATCCCTCCAACCCAAATCACAGCCGATAATACATGTAAAAATATTATAATTATCTTGTTTTCATAAAAAATGTCTAACATTAATTTAGTGCCTTTGTAATAAATTTAAGCGCTTGCTCTTTTGCCTCTGGTAATTTAGTTTTATCTTTACCGCCAGCTTGTGCAAAGTCTGGACGACCACCACCGCCGCCACCTAAAATAGGTGCAATATTTTTAATCCACTCCCCTGCTTTAGCACTTGCATTTGCAACACCACAAGCAATAAGAACTTTATCACCTTTAACTTGAAAAAGCATAGCACAAAGCTTCTCATTTTGATTTTTTAGTTCATCAATTTTTTCTTTAATATCACCAGATGGATACTCTTCAATCACAACACAAACACCATTGATTTCATTGAGTGTAATCTCTGTTTTTGAGCTTTCTTGTGCATCTTTTAGCTCAGTTTTTAATTTTTTTATATTTGATTTAAGTCTTGAAATACCTGCAATAATGTCAAGATTTTTAACTTCTGCCTCAACTTGTTTGATTAATATTCTTTGTTCACAAAAGTACTCATAAGCCCCATGTCCAACAACAGCTTCAATACGGCGAACGCCAGCAGATACACCACTCTCTTTTGTAATTATAAATGAACCTATTTCAGAAGTATTTTTAACATGAACCCCACCACAAAGTTCTATTGATGCTCCCTCAAAACTCACAACACGCACATCATCTCCATATTTTTCACCAAATTGAGCTTTTGCTCCAGATTTTTTTGCACTCTGTATATCCATAATTTCAGTTTTTGCTTCAATAGCACGAGAAATTTCACGATTTACACGTTGCTCTATCTCAACTAACTCTGCGTGTTTTAGAGCTTTTGGATGTGAAAAATCAAAACGCAACCTTGATGCTTCATTTAATGAGCCAGCTTGTGATATATGCTCACCCAACACATCAAACAAAACAGCATGAAGTAGATGAGTTGCTGAGTGATGTTTAATAATTTCTCCACGAGAACTATCTACTTTTGCTACAACTCTCTCACCAACTTTTAAAAATGAGTTTACCTCAATGTGTGAAAGATTTAAACCAAAGAACTTTTTAGTATCTTCAACTTTTGCAAAATTTACTAACTCACCCTCATCTCCAGTTTGTCCACCACTCTCAGCATAGAATGGGGTGTTGTCTAAAAGCACCCAACCTCTTGAGTCTGCTGCTAATGAATCAACACTTTTAAAATTAGCATCAAGAAGAGCTAAAACTTTTGAATTTGTCTCTAGGTTTTGATAACCCACAAAACTATTTTCGCCAAATTTTTCTAACAACTCTTTAAAGTCTCCACTTTCAGAACTATCACCACTACCTTTCCAAGCAGCTTTTGCGCGAGTACGTTGCTCAAGCATCAACTCTTCAAAAGTTACACTATCTAGTTTAAGATTTTTCTCTCTTAACATATCTTGTGTTAAATCAAGTGGGAATCCAAAAGTATCATATAGTTTAAATGCAACTTCACCTGAAAATATCGCTTTTGTGTTTTTAAGTTCAGCATTAAATAGTTCTATTCCAGATTCAATAGTTTTGAAAAATCTTGCTTCTTCAAGTTTTATTTGTTCTTTTACAACATTTGCTTTTGTTTTTAAGTAATCATATTCTGTACCCATAATTTCTATAATTGTATCAACAAGTTTATACATAAAAGGTTTTCTAAACCCAAGTAAATAACCATGACGAACAGCACGGCGAAGTATTCTACGAAGGACATAACCACGACCCTCATTTGAAAAGTTTATACCCTGAGACAATAAAAATACAGATGTGCGAATATGATCAGCTATAACACGGTAAGATGCTCCACTTTTATACTCATACTTTTTACCTATAAGCTCTTGTACATCATTGATGATTGGCATAAATAAAGAAGAATCATAATTTGATTGTTTCCCCTCTTTAATTGCCACAACACGCTCTAACCCCATCCCTGTATCGATAGATGGTTTTGGAAGAGGTAACATTTTTCCATCAGCTTGACGCTCATACTGCATAAATACAAGGTTCCAAATTTCTAAAAATCTATCACCCTCTCCACCTAAATAATCCTCATTAGATGAAAAGTTTTCGCTTCCTTGGTCATAAAAAATCTCAGAACAAGGTCCACATGCTCCAGTATCACCCATTGACCAAAAATTATCAGCATCTCCAAGTCTTTTTATACGACTTAGTGGTACATGTCGTAGCCATAGCTTTTCAGCTTCATCATCACTATCGTGAACTGTTATCCAAAGCTTTTCAACTGGAAGCTCAAGGTTTTTAGTTAAAAATTCCCATGCAAAATCTATAGCTTCTTCTTTGAAATAATCTCCAAAACTAAAATTACCAAGCATCTCAAAAAATGTATGATGACGTGCAGTATGACCAACATTTTCTAAATCATTATGTTTGCCACCTGCTCGTAAACAAGTTTGACATGAGGTAG
>JAMOMX010000230.1 GCA_027066935.1 Sulfurimonas sp.
GTGCGCATATTCATCTAATGTTTGCACAACATCTTTTTCAAGTCTAATATTTATGGCTTGCTTCATAATAATACCTTGTGTTGCATTTGTATCTACAATTGTAGTGCATCACATATTTTTTGTCAAGCTTATCTTTTTTGGTAATTCTGTATCGTCAAAGACAAGTCTTGTTTTACCAACTTCATTCTTTTTAAAACATTGTAAACCGTTATTCAAACTCTTGAGACGTTTTTAAAGAATCTTCTCTTGCTTTAAAAGAGGCATTTTTTATTTGCTCTTTAAGTTTCTCTTTTTCCAAAGCATCCTTATAGTGAATAACTGCTTTTCTAATTAACTCACTTTTGATTGTATGTAACGTCTTAACCATCTCTTCTAATGTGTTATAGAATGTATCATCAGATTTTAAAGTAATGGTGTGCATGATTTACCCCTTTTTTATATTGTAGAGTAAATCATTTTAAAATAATATTTTAGCAATACCTTAATACTAACGGTTATCGCGTTCCACGTTTTTGTTAGGCATATTCTTTAATTTTGTCTTCAAGTTCAGCCTTCAATATACTTTTTTTCTCTTTTCCTTTCTCTCTATTCTTATTCCTAAATTGATAAGCTTCAATAGAAAAATATTCTTCTAGCTTATACTTTTGTACTATCTCTGCTTTATCAACATTTGAAATTACTTGTAGAGTTTCACTTTTGTTTAACATAAGTATCGCTTTAAGCGGATAACAATCAATTATCTGAGATAAGCCTTCATCAAATGTTAAGAAGTAGGATATGAAAAAGTCTGCTTCTTCTCTAGGTCTAAGTGCATATGCTTGTTCAATTAATCTAACTAAGGCTAAGTCCCAAGCCATATTGCTAAGTTGTATTAAAGTTTTAGAATTAATATTAACAACTTTATTAAAAAATTTAAGTTCGTTTTGATTCTCATAAAATTTTATTGCGATAGTTAATTCTCTGTCAAAGATTGTAAAAATAGAATTGTGCATAAAATTAACTAATTCATTTATTTTTTGTTTAGGAGACTTTTTTTCTTTATTAATTATAATCATCTTCATTAATATGATGTACATTATTTCTTGTTGTTCTTGAAATCCATTAAGTTCATTATAGTTTATCTTGTCAATAGTGTTTTCAACAATATCATTGTAATCTAAATCACATTGTATTTGATTTTTAATTTGCATATTTTTTAATAAACATGAGCTTGATTTATCTAAATGAAAAAAGTTAACAATATGTTTAATATTCAACTTAATAGCTTCTTTTGATTCACCTTTAGCAATATTTTCAAAAATATAAGGCATATAATCAGAATTTACATCATTCTTTATTAATTTATAGAGAATATCTTCAAATTCTTCTATCTGTTCAATTCTCTTTCCTATAAAATACCTCTCAATAAAGCTTACAAACTGAGTGTCAAATGAGACAGTATAGTCTATCCTAATTATTGGCTCTTTATTTTCATTCATATCTTTAATAATATTTTTATTTAGAAAAATGAAATTATTATTTTTGAATAGATTTTTAAACCTTTTTGTATCTTTATCAAACATATTAATTTTAGGTAGTTTTGGGTTTGTATAATTATCTTGAGTAAAGATTAAGTATGCGTCGTTTTCTTCTAAATAATCTTTATACTTGTCCCATACACTTATATAGTCCTGAATAGTTTCTGATTGATTAAGTTCATTGATAATATTAATTAATACTATGAGATATCCTTTTATGCCTAACTATTTATTCAACAAATATTGTATCTAAAACAACTATCTATAGCAATATTAAACTTATATCTAAAGTGTTCAGTGAATGGGAAAAACGCCCATTAAAAATGCATTGTATTGCTTAACTCCCACTATAACTGCAAATTATCTATTAGCCGTGTCGCACCGACGCGAGCGGCAATTAAGATGACGGTATTGCCAATCTCAACACGCTCAATATGCTCAAACTCTCGGGTGACAAAGGCAATGTACTCCACATCGAGCGTTGCCATTATCTGCTGCATCTCTTGCGTAATGGGTGTAGTGTCTCGCTCTCCTTGTGCTATTAGCTTTGTGGCACGTTTGAGCGCGTAGGAGATTTTAAGAGCCTCTTCACGCTCGGCACTGCTTAGGTAGACATTACGGCTGCTCAGTGCCAGACCGTCGCTCTCACGTACGGTATCGACCGCGACAATTTTTACATGTAAAAAAAAGTTGCGTACCATCTGCTCAATGAGCGCTAACTGCTGGGCATCTTTTTTACCAAAGTAAGCACGTGTCGGCATGACAATATGAAAAAGTTTCAGTACCACGGTCAGTACCCCGTCAAAGTGCCCCGGACGCGACAGCCCTTCTAGCACATACGCACGCACATCGGGCGCGCACACATGCACCTCGTCATG
>JAMOMX010000231.1 GCA_027066935.1 Sulfurimonas sp.
TGAAAACTTATCTAAAAAAGATGATAGGTGAAGAGACTAGATGGTTTAAAGGGAGTCCTTTTAGAGGATTGAACTCATTTGAATTAGAACATGAAGATATATTTTTTGGACGACGAGAGCAGATTTATCAGATAAGAACAACTTTTTTAAATTTAGAAAAAGAGAAACATCCATTTTTACTTGTTGTTGGAGCTAGTGGTTGTGGTAAATCATCACTTCTAAAAGCTGGAGTACTGCCCTATCTTCTCCAGAGTGATATTGCTAAAGATGTGGCTGTAATAAAACACTCTATATTTAAACCAAATGATAACCCAACCGATCTATTGCACTCTCTCTCAGCTGCACTTTTTAAGACATTTGAAAAGGAGTTAAGAGCTCTTTCATATTCACCTCAAACATTTAAAGAGTCTCTTTTATCAGACATCACCCCAATAAAACGAGTCATAAACAAAATTAGATATGAAAAAAAGTTGATAAAAGAGGCAACGGTAAAGATAGTTATCATCATCGATCAATTTGAAGAGATATTTACAAATAAAGCATTTTCTAAAGAACACAAAGAGCAGTTTATAAACATTATCAATACTTTTGTAAAAAGTGGTTATTTTTGGGTGTTTGCATCTATGCGAAGTGATTTTATAAAAGATGCTGATGATTTGCCCCAGCTAAAAGAGTTATTAAGTCACAAAGAGAGTAGATATTTACTATCGTTTCCCTCTGTCTCACAAACTAGAGAGCTTATCATCAAGCCCTCTTTAGAAGCCGGAGTTAGATATGAGAGAAAAGATGGTAAAGATTTAGATGAAGTTCTTTTAGAAAATGCCACTAAAAACGGGACATCTCTACCTCTTTTGGAGTATGTGTTAGAAGAGTTATATATAGCAAGAGACAAAGAGAATGTATTAACATTTGAAGCTTATGAAAAGATGGGAGAGATAGAGGGAGCTGTAGGTCAAAAAGCAGAAGCTGTATATAACAACTTGACATCAAGTGGTAAAAAAGCTTTTGAATCACTGATACGGATGTTAGTGACTATATCACAAGAAGATAGCAGACAAAAAAGTGCAAAAACAATCAACTATGATAGCATCAAAGAGAATAAAGAAAAAGTAAATATCATAGAGATTATGAGTAATAAAGATGTAAGACTGTTTGTAAAAGATAGAGACTCATTTGGAAATATCGCCATAAGAGTAGCACATGAAGCACTTTTTAACAATTGGGATAGAGCTGTAAAAATCATTTCAATAGCTGGGCAAGATATCATCATAAGAGAGAGATTAGAAAGATTAAGTCATGATTGGAAAAATGCCAACAAAAAAGATGAAAAATCACTTCTATTAAATGATGGATTTCCGATAAATGAAGCTTTGGATTTGGTGAGTAGAAGAAGAGATGAGCTAAGTAGAGATATCTTGAGTTTTGTAGAGAGTTCGCAAGATAGAGTTAAGCAGAAAAAGTGGCAAAGAAGAGGGATATTGGTAGCTGGAGTGATTGGTCTATTTGCAGTATATAGCTCAGTGCAAGCAGCAAAAGCTGAAGAGGAGAAAGCGCAAACTGCAAAAGTAGAAACTCAAAAATTAGCAGAATTTATGCTTAATGATTTAAGAGATAAGTTAGCACCTATTGGGAGAGTGGATATCTTGCAAGATATGCAAACAAAGGTTGGAAAGTACCTACAATTAGATGATAAAAATAGTACTAAGCAAATTGAAGTAAATATAGAAAAGGTCAAAGAACAGTTATTAAACTCGTTTCAAGAATCTAAAGAAATTATAAAAGTACAAACTATGCTTCAAAATTATCAAAGTATACTAAGTGCACAGCAAGAGATAATGAGAAAACCGTTAGTGGAAGATAAAATTGATGATGAAACTAAAATGGGGTTTTTAGTAGGATTGCAATTGGAGATGAACAGACAGTTAGAGTCAACTGATGAACAAGATATAAGTCTAAAGAATTTAAGCCTAAGAGCTAAATCACATGCAAATCAAGGTGAAATTTATAAGCTAGAAGGCAAATCAAAAGAGGTATTACAAGAGTATTTTAAAGCTGTTAATATCTATAAAGAGTTGATAGAGTTAGAACCTGATAATTCTAAATGGAAACAAAATTTAGCAAATATGTATGATGATATTGGCTTAATTTATGATAAAAAACTAGGTGATTTATCATCTGCATTGGAGTTTTTTCAAGAAGCATTAAAAATCAGAATTGAGTTAATAAAAGATAATCCAAATAATACCATATGGCAATATGATATATCATCAAGTTATCAATATATAGCTAACACATATAATCAACAGGGTAAATTAAAAGATGCAGAAAAACTTTACAAAGATTCACTTAAAATCAGAAAAAAATTAGTTGAATTTGAACCTGATAACAATAAGTGGCAAAGAGCATTATCTATAAGTTATAAAGATATTGGTTATATTTATCAAAAACAAGATAAATATAAAGAGTCACTACAAGCATTTGAAAAAGCATTAGATATCAGAGAAGCATTGGTAATAATCGATCCAAACAATAATTTATGGAAAAGTGATTTATCAAAAATCTATATGAACTTAGGTAATGCATATATAATTCAAGGTCTACTTTTACACTATCAATCAGATATGTTTAAAATCGAAAAAAAGGAGCAAGAAGTAGAGTTAAAGTATCAAGAAGCACAATTAAAATATAAAATGGCAGAAGATGAGTATAAAAAAGCACTAAAAATTAATAAAGAATTAGTTAATTTTGCTCCAAAAAATAGTGATTGGCTTTTAATTTTATCTTTCAATTACTCATACATTGGTTATCTTTATACACAACAAGATAATTTAACAGAAGCTATAAAACAGTTTAAATTGGCACAAGATATTTACTATAGGTTATTAGAAATTGATTCCAACAATACTTCTTGGAAAGAACTTTTAGCTATAAATTATAAAGGTATAGGAGCTATTTATAAGTCAGAAGGAAAAATAGCAGAGGCATTAGTAGTATATAGTAATGCCCAAAAAATTGAAGAAGAGTTAGTTGAGCTTAATCCAGACAATATATCTTGGCAAGAGAGTTTAGCTACAACTTATGCGGTTGTAGGAGGTATCCATTTTTCAGAAGGTGATCTAAAGGAATCATTAATAATATACAATGATGAACAAAAGATTCGAAAAAAATTAGTTGAGCTTAATCCAGATAATATATCTTGGCAAAAAGATTTAGCTTGGAATTATAATGGTATAGGTATAGTTTATAGCCAATTACAGGAACCATCAAAAGAGTTGGAGCAACGAAAAAAAGCACACGAGATTTTGGAAAAATTAATTGTAATCAATCCAAAAAATGATGGTACACAAAGACTTATATCTATAAACTTAAATTCTATGTATTGGGCTTATTATACTTTGGACGAGCAAAAAGGAGTTGAGGATACATTGGAAGTTTATAAATGGTTAATTGAACTAAATCCAAGTAGTAAATATTTTCAAGATGGAATGGCTTATAATTATTATGTTTTATTTGGTGTAGAGTACAAGCTAGATAAGGTTAAAGCTATAAAATATTTAGAAGATGCAGTTTTATTTTTGCAAAAATTAAAAGATGAGGGATATCTTCATGAAGATAATTTTGAACTTTTAGAAACTTTTCAAGGTTGGATTAGTTAATAATCCTCCTCCTCGTAAGGTGTAGTCTCTAACTACACCTTCTCAATAATAATTCTTAAATCCAAAAAATCCAAATTTTTAATGCCACAATACTTTTACAAAAAGAATAGATTTAAATTTGGGTTTGTAAAATACTAGGAGTACATTTTAAGATGATTATAAAAGCTATTTCATTAACTTTACTTTTTTACACTCTCTCTTGGGGTGAAATATACTATTTTGCACATCAAGAGAGAGTATATTTAAATAAATTAAAAGAACAAAGATTCATAGATGATGATATCATAGAGTATTATGAAAACCAAGATGGACAAAGGATGGGAGTAAAAAGAGAAGTCCTTCTGAAATGTGGAGTAAATAAATCTTGTCAACAGATTTTTAAAAAATACAATTTAAAAAATATTAAAAATATCACATCATCGATTTTTTTGATAACAGTTAAAAAAGATGATGATGTTTTTGAACTTTCTCAAAAGCTATACCTAGAAGACAATATTACGATTTCTCATCCTAATTTTATAAAAAAGTATCAACTACGATGATAGATATTTTCTTGAAAATTACCCTTGCAGTGCTACTGTTCAGTTTAACAGCTTGTAACATGGATACTAATTCATCTTATTATGAGCCTTATAATGACAACTCACCTCATTATGTTATCAAAGATGAGCCTTATTTTAAATATGCTTGGCATTTTGCCTATAATAAAAAATTTGCACAAAACTATAACATCAATAAAAATGCACATATTGATATAGAAGAGGCTTGGGAGATTACAAGAGGTGCTGGTGTGGTTGTCGCAGTTATCGACTCTGGTAGTTTTGAGATAACTCATGAAGACCTGCAAAGAAATATTATCGATACTTACAATGCTAGTTATAACAATAAAAATGTCTCTATAAAATATGACGACCCTAAAATCGATGGTCATGGTTTAGTTGTGGCCGGTCTTGTGGCTTCACCTGCAAATGGTAAAGGACTTATAGGCGCGGCTCCTGAGGCAAAACTTGTTTTGATACAAGTGGGAAGCAGTGATGAAGCAACTTTAAAAGCATTTAAATATGCTAAAAACAGTGGAGCTAAGATCATAAGTTGTAGCTGGGGTACTAGAAATATCTCTCCCATAATAGAGAGCTATCTCCAAGAGTTAAAGGATAGAGGTATCACTATCGTTTTTGCTAGTGGCAATGATGGATACAATTTAGACTATAGAAGAGGTAAAGACATATCAGAATTACCAAGTGTTATAGGAGTTGGAGCTAGCAATGAGCTTAATAGACAAGCTACATACACAAACTATGGAAAAAACATAGATATATTAGCACCAGGAGGCAATACCAATAGAAGCAGAGGAGTTTTAGCTCTTTTCGAAAACAACTCTTATGACTACACGGCGGGCACTAGCATAGCTACTCCTATCACAGCTGGAGTTATCGCGCTGATGTTAAGTGTAAATCTATCTCTAACTCCTGATCAAATTAGAGAAATTTTAATCCAAAGTTCTGATGAAATAGGTAGATATAGTATCAACAAGATAAATGCTACAAATGCAGTAAAACTTGCTAGAGATTATTGAGCCACTTATTTAAAAAATCCAAAAAATCCAAATTTGAAATGTCATAATTTCAGCATAGGCAAAGAAGTTATTTGTAAAAAAGATTTGATAAGGAGGTCATAGTAGAAGTAGAGTTTTTGGGTTTTTGGGGTAATTGAGGATTAAGAAAAAAAGAAAAATACATTTAAGGGAAAAAAGATGAAAAAATTAAGCTTAGTTTTAAGTGCACTTTTAGTGGGATTGACAGGATGTGGTGAAAATCCAAATACAGGTATTACAATTACCGATCCAGATCGAGGTATTACAGGTAAAAATCCAAATGAGCTTATTAGAAGCTTGGATAGTGAAACTACAGATGAGATATTTGAAAAGATTAAAGCAGGAACGGTAAAAGTTAACACAACAAAAGAGAGTGGATCTGGATGGGGAACTGGATTTTTTGTTCATGATGATGGTTATATTGTGACTAATAATCATGTAGTTGTAGGTGCAGGTGAATTATTAATTGGCATCAATGGTGAAGATAGATTGATAAATGCAAAACTACAAGGATATTCTGAGTGTGCAGATTTGGCAGTTTTAAAATTAACAGAAAATACAAAAAGCCCTTCAATGAACAATAATGTTGTATCATTAAATTGGTATGGAGTTCGTGCAACTATGGGACAACAAATAGGTGCTATTGGTTATCCTGGAGATTCATATAGTGATACAGCCCCTTTGTTCACATACACCGAAGGAGTAGTAAATACAGATGCTACTTATCAAAAAAGTACTCACTGGTCATCAACAGAAGTATTCACTCATAGTGCATATATAGCAAGAGGAAATTCAGGCGGACCGGCTATTGATATCAGAACAGGAGATGTTTTGGGTGTAAATTATGCCACTAGTGGGGACCAAAATAGATTTTTTGCAATTTCTGGAATAGAAGCAGAGAAATTGGTAGATATAATGATAGAGGGATACAATGTCTATTCGCTTGGGATTAACCCCAAAGTCTATAAGCACTCAAATAAAAAACCTTTGGGAGTTATAGTAGAAGATACTCTTCCAAATATGATTGCAGATAAAGCTGGTATAGAGCCAAATGATATTATTGTTAAATTAGCATCGAGTCATCTATATGAAGATAGTAACCCAAGGAGAGTTAATACTTTAAATAAGTATTGCAGTACTTTACGATCTCACAATCCAAATGCGAATAAGGATAGTGATGGAGCTGTTGTTAAGATAAAAATACAACGATATGCAAAAAACAATAGATGGGTTAGTTGCGTTGGTCAACTAAATGGAAAGCCTTTAACACTTGAAGATGATAGCTCAGTAAGTTGTCCAAATAGTGGCAGAATAAGCTTTAATGAAGACGGATTTATTACAAGTGGTCAAGCTACAATTATGAATCCTGATACCACTTATGTTGATTAGACAACAATCACGATTATTTGTGTTGTAAGGTTTAATGACATTAGCTAATGATAAATGTGAGATATGAGGTTAGAGTGAAACTAACCTTGTCTCTTCACTCAATATAAGACTTCTAAATTTCTCATTTGATAAAAAAATCCAAAAAATCCAATTTATAAATGTCATAATTTTACTAGAAATAAAATACTTTTAAGGAGATAGAGATGAAAAAATTAAGTTTTGTTTTAAGTGCACTTTTAGTGACTTTTACGGGGTGTGGTACTGATACGGGTAATAAGAATATTTATAATACGGGTGATTCATATAATAACAACGGACATCTTGTTAGAACCACTGATAGTGAAACTACAGATGGGATATTTGAAAAGATAAAAGCAGGAACAGTAAGAGTCAATACAACAAAAGAGAGTGGATCTGGATGGGGAACTGGATTTTTTGTTCATGATGATGGTTATATTGTGACTAATAATCATGTAGTTGTAGGTGCAGGTGAATTATTAATTGGCATCAATGGTGAAGATAGATTGATAAATGCAAAATTACAAGGATATTCTGAGTGTGCAGATTTGGCAGTTTTAAAATTGACAGAAAATACAAAAATTCCCTCAGTAAACACTAATGTTGTATCTTTAAATTGGTATGGAGTTCGTGCAACTATGGGACAAAAAATAGGTGTTGTTGGTTATCCTGGAGACTCATATAGTGATACTAATCCCTTGTTTACATACAATGAGGGAGTAGTAAGTACAGATGCTACTTATCAAAAAAGTACTCACTGGTCATCAACAGAAGTATTTACTCATAGTGCATATACATCAGGAGGAAATTCAGGTGGGCCTGTAATTGATAGAAATACAGGAGATGTTTTAGGTATACATTATGCTGGAAGCAAGGATCAAAATAGATTTTATGCAATTTCAGGACAAGAGGCAAGTAAACTGGTAGATGAAATGATAGCGGGATACAATGTTTATTCGCTTGGAATTAATCCAAGAGTCTATTTGCATTCAGATGGAAAACCTTTGGGCGTTTTAGTAAAAGATACTCTTCCAAGCAAAATTGCAGATGTTATTGGTATAAAACCCAATGATATTATTGTTAAACTGGCATCAAGTCTTTTGTATGAAGATGGTGATATGAAAAGAGTTAGAACTTTAAATAAATATTGTAGTACTTTACGGTCTCACAATCCAAATGCAAGCAGAGAGGATATTGGAACAGTTGTCAATATAAAAATACAGCGATATGCAAAAAACAATAGGTGGGTTAGCTGTGTTGGACAATTGAATGGAAGGTCATTAACACTTGAAGATGATAGTTCACTAGGATGTCCAGATAGTGGTAAAATAAGCTTTAATGAAGATGGATTTATTACAAGTGGTCAATCTACAATTATAAATCCTGATACCACTTATGTGGATAATGATACTCGTCCTGATCCTATTGAGCCTGATGAAGATATTATTGTTAATCCTAATGATGATATGTCCAAAAAAAAATATATTCTTATTTATAGGCACTATCCATCAAATCTTTGTGAGAGTAATTCTTGGAAAAATACTCTTATTGAGAGAGGATTTGTAAATCCTCTCTTCAAAGAAGAAAATACTAGAGATGTATATTGTTATACTTATGGCAAACAAGATGATGATATTGAATGTAGTATGAACTATTATGAAGAAGATCACACTGATACTACCTGTGTTATAGGATTTGATCAATTTAAGAGTACTAAATCTAATAGGAATATAAGTGATGACTCTAATAAATTTGATTTCCTTAAAACTATTATCAATGATGTAAGTTTAAGTGAATAGAAAGTATGCGGTAATAAATTTTTTTATTACCGCATACTTTGGCTACAATAACAAAAAAATAGCACCAAAGTGAAAATCTTATGAAACTGTTTATAATGATTATTTTATTATACCTACTAGTTGGATGCAAAAGTGCATCCAACTATCTTCACACTACTATCATGCCCAAAAGTGAGTTTTTAAAAAAAACAGATTTAGGATTGCTTAAATTTCATCAGTCAAAACATCAAGAGTCAAAAAGATATTTTCAAGAGGCTGTTGATGTTTATAGGATTGCTGAGGATAAACCTTTGGTTGCACTTTCAGATATCGCTATCATAGATTATTATGGTGAGGGGTATGATAAAGTTTTATTGCATAATTATAGTGCATTAAATTACCTGTTGATGGGAGAGCTTGAAAATGCAAAGGTAGAGACAAAAAATTCTAATTTTATCCAAGAAAATGAACGACATAAGTTTTATGACAAAATAGAAAAGTTTAAAGAAGAAAAAGAGCAATACGGTACTATTTTAGATACATATGAGCAACTCTTTAAAAGTGTCAACTCTGCACATAATCCTTATCAAAATCCATTTGCTTATTATATTTCTGCCTTATTGTATGAAGAGGACAACCAATACAACGATGCTTACATCGACATAAAAAATGCATTGAGGTTTCATAGTGACTCTAAGATGCTGAAAGATAAGTTACAACTATACAAATCAAATAAACATATAGATGTCCAAAAAAGAGTTGAGCTATTTTTTGATATAGGAAAAAGCCCCACAAAAGAGCAAATCAAAATCTCTGTAAAAACTGATAAAAATAGACAAGATATGCTCTATCTGCCAACATTTAAACTTTATAAGACCAAAATAGATAAAATCATCATAACAGACTCTTATGATAAAACTGTTGCAGAGTCTACTATCTTATCTGACATAGGTGCAATTAAAGTAAATGAATTTAAAGCGATACTTCCATCTTTGATAGGTCGGTGGATTGCAGAATCAAGCAAAGAGATTTTGATAGAGACATTGAGTCAAAAATCCTCTTCTGCTGGAGCTTTAGTTAAGACTATAAGTACAATATATAGTCAAAACAATTTACAAACATGGAGTACATTACCCAAAAGAGTAGATGTTATCTCATTTATACCAAAAGAGAGTGAAAGTTATAGTCTAAAAATTATAGATAAAGATGGTAAAATTTTGAACAATAGAAAATTAAAATTAAATTGCATAAAAAAGCAGAAGAACTGTTATAAATATTATCGCATAGTAGAAAATTAGTTTTGTAGTTTAATAAAATAGATGTGTATAGTAAACAAAAGAGTGGTCATTTATATAATTAAGGTTAGAGATGAAAAAGAGAGAAGTTTTATATGTATTGTTAGCTATATTTTTTGTTGGTTGTGGCTCTCCTAGTGGATTTAAATCAATCGTTACTGTGGTAACAGATAATAATAACTCAAAAGATACACCCACAGAAATGGATGATAATACCTCAAAAAATACGGATCAAGAAGTAGATGATAATACTTTGAAGGATTTAGAGAAAAAGGTAAGAGCTTCAACCGTACAAATCAAAATAGGAAATAGAAAGGAATCTAAATGGGGAACTGGTTTTTTTATTAATGCTGAAGGTTATATTATTACAAGCAACAATGTAGCAACTGGCGGTTTTGTATTTCAAATCAATATCAAAGGAGAAGAGATATATGCACTACCAGTAGGATATGCCGAATGTGCTAATTTAGCCGTTATCAAGCTAATTTCATCTACAAATAATTATTTAGATTGGTATGATGATTATGCAACTCCAACATCGCATGTTGCAGTTGCAAGTTTTACAGAGGATATTGTAGATAGTGAAAACAGACCGACTTTTATATATAATAAGGGTGTAGTACATACAGTGAGTCGTCAAATTAGTACCCCTTGGGTATATACAGAAGCTTTTGATCATAGTGCCTTTACGACAGTTGGTGGACATTTAGGAGGTCCAGTGGTTGACGTAGCAACAGGAAAAGTTGTGGGAATGCATTATGCAGGTAGTGAAAAGTCCCCTAATAGAAAATATGCCATTTCAGGAATAGAAGCGAAAGCCTTGGTAAATCGCATGATTAATGGGGAAAATATTTACTCAATTGGAATAAGCCCAGAAGTATCTCTAAGTAACAGTGGAAAAAGTTTGGGAGTTAGGGTAAAAAATGTTGTTGTACGCCAACATGCAGACAGAATTGGCATAAAAACAGATGACTTGATTATTGGACTAGGTGGTGAAAGTTTAACTCAAGGTATAGAAAGTCGAGTTGCTACTTTAGAAAGATATTGTAGTGTTTTAAGGACGCATAATCCAAATAATCCAGATGATACTGAGGATAGAGGGGACATTGTATCAATAAAAATACAACGATTTACACAAGATGATAAATGGGTTACATGTCAGGGTGAGATAAACGGTGATAGTTTAACCCTAGCTGATGATAGTAATGCTGCATGTCCCAAATAGCGGAAAAATAGATTTACGATAAAGTCCAATAAATCTCATCCATTGTAGTACTAAACAGGAAATCTATCATGAAATTATTTATCATGTCTAGTTGGATGCAAAAGTGCATCCAACTATCTTCACACCTGAAGATAAACCTTTGGTTGTACTTTCAGATATCGCTATCATAGACTATCATGGTGAGGGGTATGACAAAGTTTTATTGCATAATTAGTCAGTCCTGAAAAACCCACTAAATCCCTAGATGAAGGGTTTTAGTAGTATATTTTAGCTATAATATCAACCAATAAAGTCTCTAAAAGAGTCAAATTCTTGGTCGAAAAGAACTAAAAAATGCT
>JAMOMX010000232.1 GCA_027066935.1 Sulfurimonas sp.
AGTCTTGTATTTGAATCAATTGTCAAAGGCAATACATCAACACCTGCATTTTTGAACTCTTCATAAAGTTTAAAAACTTTATCATAAGTAGGAAATCCACCTCTTGGTTGAACTAAAATATTATCACTGTTTTTAAATTTGTGGGATATAAAAAGCTCTTTATTTGCATTTTTTATAAACTCTTCCACCTCAGCAAAATCAAAATTATCAATATACTCATTTTGAACTATGGCTTCTCGTTGAGTTTGCAGTAGTTTCATAAGTTATTCTTTATATATAATTCCAAAGCATCTAGCCCTTCATTTAAATCAACCTGATGAAATACTAAATCAAATCCATAAGAGTTATATTTAGGAATAATTATTTCACTATCCACTTCACCAACGGCTAAATTTCCACCTATCATAAATACAACTTTACTCATATCAAACTGCTCTTTTAAAAACAGTAAATCCCTGCACCACCCCTCTGCTTCACCATTTAGTGAAGAGATTAAAAGTACATCTGAATCAGTTTCAATAACAGCATCTATAAACTCTTCCAAATGAGTATTTACCCCCAAGTTAAATACTTCAAAACCTCTCTCTTGAAGCGATATATCAATCAGCCTATTCGCCACCACATGAATATCATTACCAACTACACCCGTTACTACTTTCAAAACTTACCTTTAGACAACTAATGATAAGATTTTATCTGATATTGGGTTAAGGAGAGGAAAATGGAGTTTACTACCGCAGATATATGTGATGAAAAAAATACAACCGTACAAGTTTTAAAACCAAATTTTTACTCATACGGAGGTGTTTCAAAGTGCTTTGGAAGAGTAAAAACCATAAAAATCGATGAAGACAATACCGACTTAATCTCTATGCTAAAAGAGCAAGGAGACGGGCAGATTGCTGTTGTAGATGCACAAGGTTCATTTTGTGCAATCGTTGGAGATACTCTTATGGGATATGCAAAAGAGAACAATTGGGCAGGAATAGTTGTAAACGGATATGTAAGAGATACTTCCCTTACCTCAAAAATCCCCGTTGGACTTTGGGCTATTGGTACTTGTCCACTTAAAAGTAAAAAGAGAGCAAAATCTAAAATAGATATAGAGTTAAGTTTTGGTGGTGTCAAGTTTATATCTGGAGATTATCTTTATGCTGATTGTGATGGGATAATTTTAACAAAAGAGAGAATACTTCCCTCTTAAATCAAAACCTTTTTATATAAGTATGACAATATGGCTGTTGATTGTTTTTTTTATAATAGTCTTGATGATACTCTTCAGCCTCATAAAAAGGATGCTCTTTTGCCTCTATCAACTTAGTAGCAACTTTCAAACCTTTTGACTCTAAAATATCTATCAACTTTTTAGCAACATTTTTCTCATTTTCGTCATTGTAAAATATAGCTGAAAGATATTGACTTCCGATATCTGGTCCCTGTCCATTTGCCTGAGTAGGATCGTGAATCTCAAAAAAGAGTCTTGCCAAAACCTCAAAACTAACTATTGAAGGGTTATAAGTTACCTCAACAACTTCCAAATGTCCAGTATCTGTATAACATATATCTTTATAAGTTGGATTTTTTGTATGACCTCCCATATAGCCACTATCAGCAGAAATCACACCAGAAACTAGTTCAAAATGATGCTCAACTCCCCAAAAACAACCACCTGCAAAATAGGCCTTTTTACTATTTTCTTTAGTTGAAGGTTCAAACTCCATAGATATAGAGTTTACACAATGTCTTGTATTTTTAGGCGTCATCTGCTCTCCTAAAAAAACATGACCTAGATGAGCATCACAGTTTGCACAAACTATCTCTGTTCGTCTTCCATCTGCATCTGGAATTCTCTTTATAGCTCCTGCTATCTCATCATCAAAACTAGGCCATCCACATCCTGAATTAAACTTATCTGATGAGTTATAGAGATTTACTCCACACTTTTTACATTTGTAAGTACCCTTCTCATAAAATTTATCATATTTTCCACTATAAGGAGCTTCTGTTCCCCTATAATCTATAACCCTAGCCTCTTCTTCTGTCAATTTTTTAAACTCCACTTTTTCCCCTCCAAATAAATATAAAAACCCACCCATAATGAGTATCATTACCATTAAAGCATTTTTTTTCATAATATTCCCTGTTTTTAAAAACTATACTTTTGCCCTAGCATTCCAGAATAAGCTTTTGTTCCGTTATTTTGTTTATAATAATTTAAAATAAAATAGTTATTGAGTCCTAAACCATTTTTATAATCAACTCCTATAGTATAATTTATAGAGTTAAGTTCCCCTAGACGCTCATCACTTGAAGCATATTTTTGGGTTGTAAAATAATCACTTCTTTTGCTATAAAAATCCGCACTTGATTGTTTATA
>JAMOMX010000233.1 GCA_027066935.1 Sulfurimonas sp.
TCGCACGCAAGCTCTTTCTCGTGGTCGTATTTTAGTTAAAAATATGAAAGAGCAAATCCCTCGTCAACTTTTTGAAGTAGCTGTTCAAGCATCATTAGGTTCTCAAATTATCGCTCGTGAAACTGTAAAATCTATGGGTAAAAATGTTACTGCTAAGTGTTATGGTGGAGATATTACTCGTAAACGTAAACTACTTGAAAAACAAAAAGCTGGTAAAAAACGTATGAAATCTATTGGGAAAGTTCAACTTCCTCAAGAAGCATTTATGTCCGTTTTAAAAATGGACTAATAAAATGTATATAATAAATGCTTCTCTTTGCGATAGCAAAAGCTTTAGTGAGAGGAATTGTTCTTGGGACTTGTTCCAAGAACAAGGAGACAATCAAATAGACTTTATGTCAGTTTTAAAAATGGACTAGAAAAATGTATATAATAAATGCTTCTCTTTGCGATAGCAAAAGCTTTAGTGAGAGGAATTGTTCTTGGGACTTGTTCCAAGAACAAAAAGACAATCAAATAGACTTTATGTCAGTTTTAAAGATGGACTAAAAAAACTATGAAATGTTTGATGTGTGAAAGTTTTTCACTTTCACATATTTGTGAATCTTGCCAAAACACTTTTTTACAACCACAAATCTTTAGAAGAAAAATCTCAAAAAATATAGAAGTAATCTCTTTTTATAAATATGATGAAATTAAAGAGTTATTACATACCAAACATACAGACCTTGGATTTTATATATATAAAATTTTAGCAAAAAACTCCATGAGTAAATTTGCTTTAGAGTTTGAGTTCTCGCATCTTATAACCTCTATTGCTATAGATGATAACACCTCAAGTGGATATTCACATACAGCTATTTTAAACAACTCTCTAAAATCAAAATATATAGAACCTATGCACTCAAAACTAAGAGCAAAAAATACTCTCTCTTATTCTGGAAAAAGTAAAGAGTTTAGGTCACTTAATCCAAGAAACTTTGAATTAAAAGCATTTAAATCAAAAGATATCATACTCATTGATGATATAATAACAACTGGCTCAACCCTAAATCAAGCTATACAAATTTTACAACATAACAATAAAGAGGTACTTTTTTGTTTAACTTTAGCAGACGCTTCTTTAAAATAATTTTTTAAATAATTTATTTAGCTCTTTATCTACTTTCTTTTTCATTTTTTTCTCAACTTTTTTACCAGCTTCAGTTTTCATAAATTTTTGCAAATCAACTTTAACTTTTGGTTTCATTATATTTCCGCTTAGTCTTAAATCTATTGGATTTTTATTTGCAACTATAGTTATCTTTGAATCTATTGTTTGTTTAAGGCTATTTATTTTTGTATTTTTTGTTCTGATAGCTGATTTATTAGATGTTAAATCTAACGAAGCTACTATTTTTTCTTTGTTGATATTTGCACTTATATCACCATTAAATCTTTCTTTATAGATATCAAATTTTGCATATAGTTTTATTAAATCTAGTGTTTGGTTTTTCATAACTATAGCATTTAAAAGTTTTCCTATAACTTTACCTTTTGCTTGTGCTAAATTATAATCAAGCTTTGCATCCATTGTTCCTTTTAAAAATTCTGGATATATTAACATATGAAGAATATCTATAGTTTGAACACCTTTTATATCTGCATGAAAATCATCATTATGAAGTTTTGCATCAATTTTTCCACCAGCTATATTTGAGTAAATACTTAAGTCTAAATCTTTTGCGAGCTTTAGTTCTCCATTTGCAGTAATTTCACCTTTCATCTCTCTAGCTGTTAGAAAAAAGAATTTATTTAAGTTTGGTGCTTTTACTTTATAGTCAGTTTTTAAAGAGCCATCTTTAATATTAAAAGATCCCTTTTGTACATTTAAATTTGCAAGGGATGAATTAAGATTTAGTTTTGTATCTACAAAATCTCCTCTTAATATTGTAGTTGCTTTAGAGTTAAATGTTGTCCGAGGCATTTTTGAGCTAAATTCATATGTTTTTGTTAAATACTCAGAGTTTAATAAGCCTTTTTTTATACTTGAAGTAACTATACCATCAAGTTTTCCAACTTCAATATTTTTAACATCAATATCTGCATCAATAATACCATCTGCAAAATGTGGCTGCTGAAGTATATAAAAAATATTTTGAAGTTTCATATCACGAATTTTTGCTTTGATTCTTTTTGGCTCAAAATCTGATAAAGTTACATTATATGTTGTTTTACTTTTTGCAACATCAGAAAAACCATCTACTCTCATATTTTCTTTTAAGCCTTTAAGTATTCCTTTTGTGTAAAATGAACCGCGAAGCGCTGTACCTATAATTGGCTGAAGTAATGCAAGTTCTTTAAATGAAATTTCGTATTTTAAATCTGTATTTAGTGGTTTTGGAGTTAGGTTACCAGATGAAGTTATATTTGCAAGATTTGAATTAAATGCATACTTATAAACTACATCATCACCCTTTAGAGTAGCATCTAATGTCATTAAAAAATTTGTTTTTGGCAAATCTACATCAAAATCTTTTTTCATCAATATGGTGTTTATTTTACCATTATTGGTTTTAAGCGTTATATCTCCATCTAATTGATGTGGATTGATATTTTTAAAATTAACATCAAGATTTATTTTTGAACTAGCATATGGTTTTTGTCCACCCAAGGCTAAGAGTGTTTTTAAATCTGCATTATTCATATTTGCAATAATAGAAGTAGGGTTTAAATCTGTAAGTTCTACATGGTATGAAGTTTTTGAAAAAGCTACATCACTTTTTCCCTTAAGTGTAAAAAATGCCATATCTCCAACTGCGTTGCCATCTGTACGAAGATTACCATCTAATTTTTGCTTGGTTAAAGACTCAAGCGATTTCAACTCTTCAAGTTTAACTAAATAGTTTATATTAAAAGCTTGAGAAAATAAAGAGTAGTTTCCATTTAAATGGATCGTATTATTTTTATTAATCTCTAGAAATATCTCAAATTGATCTATTGAAAGTTTAAATTTAGAAAGTTTTGAATCCATTTTAGTTTGTTCTTTTATTTTTGATTCTATAATAGGTTGTAACATCCCATTACCAAATCCAGTAAATAAAACTATATATACAATAGTAAACAAACTAACAACAATTCCAACAATCAAAGCCAATATTTTCATGCTAAACCTTTTTAAATTAATATATAATAATACCAAAAAAGCTTTAAAAGTACTTTGCTAACGAGTTTTTATAACTTGATAACAATAGACTAAGGTTAAGTGACAAAAGATTACTAAGACTAGACTTGACATTGTTACACTCATATATTATAATATGGTTATCTTTTTAAGAAAAAGTGGATACACATAGGAAACTTTATCTTATACGAGCTATATTTTCATCAGTGAAAATCTACTCTTTATAGGAGTTTCCACTACAAGAAGGAGTTAAAAAATTATGTCTAATCAATCTGACAAAGAAATACAAGAAGAACCTCTGTTAAACGAAGGGGAAATAAACGAAGCTGAGGCGGAAGCGGAAGCAGTTGAAAATGAGTTTGACTTACTACAAGCAGAACTTGCAGCTTTAAAAGACAAATATGCTCGTGTGCATGCTGATTTTGATAATATCAAAAAAAGACTTGAGCGTGAGAAATATACAGCAGTTGAGTATTCAAACGAAAGATTTGCTAAAGATATGATTCCTGTTATGGATGCACTTCAAATGGCACTTACTTCAACAGCTACAGTAACTGACCCACAAGAGCATTTAGACAAACTAAATGAGGGGATTGAACTTACTCTTAAACAATTCACTACATCTCTTGAGAAGCATGGTATTACTATGGTAGCACACGATGAACCATTTGATCCAAATATTCATAATGCTGTTCAAGCAGTTGATAGTGATACAGTAGAGTCTGGACAAATTGTTCAAACTTTTCAAACTGGCTATAAATATAAAAACAGACCTTTACGTGAAGCTATGGTGATTGTAGCAAACTAAAGAACTTTATGCTACTTAGGTTGCATAATTTATTTTTAAAACATTATATACTTACACTGTTTTAAAAATTAAAAATACTAAAAAATATAAATTAAAGGAAAATATAATGAGTAAAGTAATAGGAATAGATTTAGGAACAACAAATTCATGTGTAGCAGTTTATGAGGGTGGTGAAGCAAAAATTATCCCAAATGCAGAGGGTAAAAACACAACGCCATCAGTAGTTGCTTTCACAGATAAAGGTGAAGTTTTAGTTGGAGATCCTGCTAAACGTCAAGCAATCACAAACCCTGAAAAAACAATCTCTTCAATCAAAAGAATTATGGGTCTTATGATGAATGAGGATAATGCCAAAGAGGCTCACGATAAAGTAACTTATAATATCGTAGATAAAGATGGAGCAGCTTGTGTTGATGTAGCAGGCAAGATTTATACTCCACAAGAAATTTCAGCTAAAATCCTTAGCAAACTAAAAGAAGATGCCGAAGCTTATGTTGGTTCAGCAATCACTGACGCTGTTATTACAGTTCCAGCATACTTCAATGATGCACAAAGAAAAGCAACTAAAGATGCTGGTACGATTGCAGGACTTAATGTTTTAAGAATTATAAATGAGCCAACTGCATCAGCACTAGCTTATGGACTTGATAGCAAAACTGAAGAAAATGTACTTGTTTATGACCTTGGAGGTGGAACATTTGATGTTACAACTCTAGAGATTTCTGATGGTACTTTTGAAGTTCTCTCAACTGATGGTAATGCATTCTTAGGTGGTGATGATTTTGACAATAAGATTGTAGATATGTTAAATAACGACTTTAAAGCTTCTCACGGAATTGAGCTTAAAAATGACAAAATGGCACTTCAGCGTCTAAAAGATGCAGCTGAAAATGCTAAAAAAGAACTTTCTAGTGCAACTGAAACTGAAATAAACTTGCCATTTATCACTATGACAGAAGCGGGCCCACAACATCTAGTTGTAAAACTTACTCGTGCTAAATTTGAGGGTATGATTTCTGAGCTTATTGATGAAACTGTTGAACATATCAAAGTAGCGATGGATGAATCTGACTTAAGCAATGATGATATTAAAGAGATTATCATGGTTGGTGGCTCAACTCGTGTCCCTATGGCACAAGAAGCTGTTTCTGCATACTTTGGTGGAAAAGAGCTTAACAAAGGGGTAAACCCTGATGAAGTTGTTGCTGCTGGTGCTGCTATTCAAGGTGGTGTTTTACGCGGAGATGTTAAAGATGTACTACTTCTTGATGTTACTCCACTCTCACTTGGTATTGAGACTCTTGGTGGAGTTATGACTAAAGTAATTGAAAAAGGAACTACAATTCCTGTTAAAAAATCTCAAATTTTCTCAACTGCAGAAGATAATCAACCAGCCGTTTCAATAAGCGTTGGTCAGGGTGAAAGAGAATTTGCTAAAGATAACAAATCTTTAGGTTTATTTGAGCTTGGTGATATTCCAGCAGCACCTCGTGGTGTACCTCAAATAGAAGTAACTTTTGATATCGATGCAAATGGTATATTAACTGTTAGCTCAACTGATAAAGGTACTGGCAAATCTCAATCTATTACAATCTCTGGTTCTTCAGGATTGAGTGAAGAAGAGATTAACAAGATGGTTCAAGATGCCGAAGAAAATAAAGCTGCTGATGAAACAAGAAAAGCTATGGTTGACTTAAGAAACCAAGCTGATGCATTGATTTCTCAAACTGAAAAATCAGTAGAAGAGATGGGTGATAAGTTAGAAGCGGAAGAAAAAGCTAAAATTGAAGCTGCCTCAACTGATTTAAAAGAAATTTTAAAAGATGAGTCTGCAACAAAAGAGCAAATAGAAGAAAAAGTAAAAGCATTAACTGAAGCTGCTCATAAGATGGCTGAAGAGATGTATAAAAAAGAACAAAATCCAGAAGCAGCTCAAGCAGATAAAAAGAAGAAAAAAGAGGATGAAGACGTAATAGATGCTGAAATAGAATAGTTTCTTCTTGCTTGGGGAGAGGTCTACTTTATGCTGTATTTAACCTTTCCTCAATCCTGAACTTGATTCAGTATCTAAGTTATACAAGAGGTCTTGATAATATTAAAGACACCTTGTCTACTTAAAAATATATAAAAAAATTAATTATATTCAATAACATAGTTATTATTTAAGAAAACATTTTGCAATAATTCCCTACTATTATAATACTCATTAAATTATTGCAAGGGTTTAAAATGTTAAATAATATATCTATAAAGCTAAAGTTATTGCTTCAAATAGTAGTCCCTATCACTGTTATTATAATATTAGCAGTTATAGCAATCAGTTCAAAAATCTCAAATACAAATAATTTAGAGGAGTTACAAAAAAGCACTAAGCTTTTAGGTTCAATATCATTATTGATTCATGAAACCCAAAAAGAGAGAGGGATGACTGCTGGCTTTCTAGGTAGTGATGGTGTAAACTTTAAAAAAAGACTTCCTACCCAAAGAACTCTAACAGATACAAGACTAAATGAACTAAAAAAATATTTAAAAACAATCAACCTAAAAAAAATAGATGCAAAATCTTCAAAAACAATAAACGAAGCGCTTAATGATATATCGAAGATTATGGATATTAGATCAAAAGTTGATAGTTTAAATATAAAAAGAATTGAGGCAATATCGTACTATACAGATATGAATGCTAAATTTTTAAATACGATAGTAAAGATCTCAAGCACTTCAAGATCTCCAGAAATTACAAAACAAATTATTGCTTATTTTAATTTCTTAATGGCTAAGGAGAGAGCAGGAATTGAAAGGGCTGTTGGTACGAATATCACTGCAACAGATTATTTCACACATGGTTCTAGAGAAAAGTTTTCCAACCTTATATCTGCACAAAAATCTTATTTACATAACTTTATTGACTACTCTTCAAGTGAAGCAAGAACATTTTATAAGCAAACATTAAATGATAATTCTGTTAAAGAAGTAACAAGAATGAGAGATATTATTTTGAATGAAAAAGGGATAGGTGGCTTTGGTGTTGATAGTACACATTGGTTTGATACTATTTCAAATAAATTAGCACTTCTTAAAAAAACTGAAAATTATATAATTAAACAAATTCGAGTTACAAATGAAAAAACAAAAAAAAGTGTTAAGGTAGCAGTTGCAATTAGTAATCTTGTACATGAGACTCAAAAAGAGAGAGGTGCTACTGCTGGATATGTTGGAAGTAAAGGTAAAAAGTTTAGCAAAAGATTGCAAAACCAAAGAGTTATAACAAATAAAAAAATTAAAAAATTAAAAAAGACTTTAAAAAGACTTGGAACATCTACACTTAATAAAGATGCTAAAAAATATTTAAACCAAGCTCTTGTAGAGTTGTCAAAACTACAAACACTCAGAGATGGAGCAACTTCCCTTTCTATGGGTGGTGCTAAAGTTATCGGTTACTACACAAATATGCATGCAATTTTTATAGATGTTATTGGAGCAATTACAAAAGATGCAAAAACTGCAAATGAAGCAAGAGATTTACTTGCATGGTATGATTTTTGTATGAGCAAAGAGCGTGCTGGTATTGAGCGTGCTATAATGTCAAATACTTTTGCAACAAACAAATTTTTACCTGGAATGAAAGAAAAATTTATTAAGCTAGTAACAGAACAGGATATTTTTTTGGAAAGCTTTAAAAAAATTGCAAATAAAAAAATGCTCGACTTTTACAATAAAACAGTTTCTGGCAAATATATTGATGAAGTAAATAGGATGAGAGAGATTGCCTTTAATGCAAACAGTGTTGGCGGATTTGGAATAGATTTTAATTATTGGTTTAATACTATTACTGTTAAAATTAACCTACTTAAGAAAATTGATGATTATCTATCTGATACTTTAGAGAAAAATCTAGCTGTAGCTGTATCTAAAGAGAACACTGCACTTTACACGAAATCAATAATTATTATTTTAATGATACTATTTATATTGATTTTTTCAAAAATAATTTCTGATGGTGTTATTAAGTCAATTAATAAATTTCAGCTAGGGTTGGTAAACTTTTTTGATTATATCAATAAAGAAAAAGATACTGTAGAACTACTTGACGACTCTTCAAATGATGAGCTTGGGAACATGGCTAAAGTTGTAAATAAAAACATAATAAAAACTAAAGAAGCTATAGAAGAGGATAATGCATTTTTAAATAACGCTGATACTATTATGAAAAAGGTAGCCTCTGGAGTGTTCTCTATGAACATTGATGCATCTACTAATAACCCAAGTCTTAGAGAACTAAGAACTACCATAAATAATGCCCTAGAGAGTTTAAAAGATA
The DNA here is from genome assembly GCA_027066935.1 of Sulfurimonas sp. Lineage (GTDB taxonomy): Bacteria > Campylobacterota > Campylobacteria > Campylobacterales > Sulfurimonadaceae > Sulfurimonas. Next base: position 8,293 of record JAMOMX010000233.1, read on the forward strand.
AATTTAATTCTATAAATAAAACCTTAAAACAGTACTCTAATTATGACTATACAGAAAAATTAACACTTAAAGGGATAGATAAAAACAGCGAAGTAGATACTCTAATAGAAGATATAAACCAATTAAAAAATGCAATTGTTAAAATGCTTAATGATTCTGCTAATAGCTCTAGCAAACTATTAGAAAAAGCAGATATTTTGCAAATTCAAATGCATGAACTAAGCGCTTCTTCTAAACAACAAGCGGTTAAACTAAAAGAGACTGCGCAAACAATGGAAAGTGTAGATAATGCCAGTAAGGATACTTCTGAAAAAACTAAAGAGGTTATTGCTCAATCAAATGATATTAAGAATGTTGCATTAATTATTTCTGATATTGCAGAGCAAACAAATTTATTAGCTCTAAATGCTGCTATTGAGGCAGCTAGGGCTGGTGAACATGGACGCGGATTTGCAGTTGTTGCAGATGAAGTTAGAAAGTTAGCTGAGCGGACTCAAAAATCATTATCAGAGATCAATGCAAATATTAATATATTAACTCAATCTATTACCGATATTGGTGTTAATATTGATGAACAAAGCAACAATATATCTGATATCAATATAGTTATTACAGAGATAGACAAAACAACAGCAGAAAACACAGCCACCCTAAACAATGTTGACATAGTGACAAATGACGTTAAAGAGATGGCACATGAAATCTCTAAGGATGTTCAAAAAAATAAATTTTAAAAAGGCTAATAAATTTAATATTAATATCTATTTTAATGTTAAGATTACTTATGTATCATGTCGAAAAATATTTGGAGAAAAAATGAAAAAAATATTATTCGGATTGGTAGCTGCACTTTTATTAGTAGGGTGTTCCCCAAAAGAAAATACAGATACAAAAGTAGAAGCAAAAATTGTTATGGGAAAAAGTTTAGCCGACTTAAAACTAAATGATCAATTTGAAAAAGAGCAAACTTTAAATAAAAATACTAAAAAAATTATATTTGCCTTTTCAAAAGATATGGCACATCTATGTAATGATTATTTTGCAACTCAAACACCATCATACTTAGATGAAAACTATACACAATTTGTTGCAGATGTTAGTACAGCCCCATCAATTATTAGAAGCATGTTCATAATGCCAGGGCTTAAAGATTTTAAACATACAGTACTTATTTTAGAAGATGAAAACACTGCTCTATCTTTTAGAGCTGGTGTAGATATTGAAAAAATCATAGTTGCTTACCTTGAAGATGGAAAAATTACGCAAATAAAAACTATTTCTACTGTAGAAGAACTAAAAAATATGATAGAAGCAAAATAGTTTTTATTTGACAATATCCTTTTTTTTGTTATAATGTAAAATATTATCACTTTATGCGGAGATAAAATTGGGCAACAAATTAGAGGATGAAATAAATAAAGCTTATTATGCAAATGAAAAGTACAATGTATTAGCTACATTTGCTATGGTGTATCATGAAAAAAAAATAAGCATAAAAAAAATGGGAAAGTTTTTAAGATCTACTGACAAATTTTTTCATATTGATAATAATCACTATTTTATTATTTTTCATTATACTATTCATGATAATGCGTATAAAGCATCACAAAATTTACTTTTAAAACTAGATGAATATTTTCAAAACTTAAGCACATCTATAGCAATCAGTAGCTTTAATGGGACTAAATCTCCTACAATAGTTATTAATAGACTAAAACAAATAATTGAAGAAGTTAAAAAGAGTTCATTCACAAGAATAGAAGATGAAAGTATCTTAGATTCACAAATTTAATAAATATTAGGCACTGTAATGCAAAACCAAACAAATTTAGAAAAGCTAGACACTAAAGTTTCACAAATACTACAACAATACCATTCAGCAAAATCTGAGAATGAGATGTTACGAGCTGAAATAACAACACTCAAATCAGAAAAACAACTAATAGATCAAGAGATGCAAAAGTTAATACAAGAGAACTCTCAAAAAGATGCAGAGATAGAAGAGATAGCAAATAAAATTGAGAGTATATTAGGTTGATATGAGTAAAAAAATAGGACTTATTGTAGGTGGTAGGAGATTTGATGTAGATATTGATAAAGAGTTTGCACCATATCTCCTATCTCAAATGGCAAAAGATTTTAACATAGATGGAAACAATGAAATAAAAATTTTGCTGCAAGCATATATACGAAAAAATTACGATTTGTACTCTCAAGAGATTAAAATGCAAAAACTACTTAAAGAATTTGATAATTTAGGATAACATAAGTTAAAAATGGTACAATTTCAGCCTCTTAAATAGAGACTATATAGTGCGTTCGTAGCTCAGCTGGATAGAGCACCGGTTTGCGGTACCGGCGGTCAGGGATTCGAATTCCTTCGAGCGCACCACTCTACAAATTAAATAACGCGGAATAGAGCAGTTCGGTAGCTCGTCGGGCTCATAACCCGAAGGTCGCAAGTTCAAATCTTGCTTCCGCAACCAATACTTTTAAACTATCTCTATCACAAATTTATTTTATAAATAACCTATGCATTAAAGTTCTAAAAACTCTTCCATTTAGCCTTAAATTGGCGATATTAATTATTAACAGATATAATTCCGTTTATAAATTAAAGGATAAAAAAGATGAAGTTTGTATCAATTGTAATGGGTTCAAAAAGTGACTACGAGGTGATGAAATCTTGTTCTGAGACATTAGAGTCTTTTGGTGTTAATTATGAACTAATTATCTCTTCTGCACATCGTTCACCAGAGCGTACAGCTAAATATATTCAAGAAGCTGAAAAAAAAGGCGCTCAATGTTTTATAGCTGCTGCTGGAATGGCTGCACATTTAGCTGGAGTTCTTTCTTCTAAAACAGTTAAACCAATCATTGGTGTACCAATGTCAGCTTCTGCGTT
>JAMOMX010000234.1 GCA_027066935.1 Sulfurimonas sp.
ACATTAAAGCTGAACTTTTTTTAGGTCACTCTTTAGGTGAATTTTCTGCAATATGCGCAAGTGGAGCTATTGATTATGTTGATGCTATTGAATTAGTGCATAATCGTGGGAAATTTATGCAAGAAGCTTGTTCTAGTATTGAAGCTGGTATGATGGTTTTAGTGGGTCTTGATGATGAAAGTGTTGAGAAAGTTTGTGCAGATGCACAGAGTGCTGGAAAAAAGGTTTGGCCAGCTAATTATAATCAAGATGGACAATTGGTTGTAGCTGGTATGAAATCAGATTTAATATCTTTAGAGCAAACATTTAAAGATGCTGGTGCTAAACGTGCACTATTGCTTAATATGTCAGTTGCCTCTCATTGTGAGTTATTAGCCTCTGCACAACAACCTCTAGCTGATTTAATGTCTGATATGATTAATGATAGTTTTGAAGCTCCTATAGTATCTAATGTGACTACTACTAGATATAATACAAAAGATGAAGCAGTATCGCTATTAAAAGATCAATTAGTAAAACCTGTAAAATATAAACAATCAATTTTAGCTATAGCTGATGATGTAGATATGGCGATAGAATTTGGTAATGGCATAGTACTCAAAGGTCTTAACCGTAGAATTGCTAAAGAGCTTAAAACACTAAATGTATCTGATAATGAATCTTTAGCAAAAGTTATAGAAGAAGTTTGCAACTAAAATGAAAGTTACATTAGTTCAAAATTCACCTAAATTAAATCGATCAAATCTTGGGGATATTATAAAAGTAATAAATCAATTAAAAGATGAAACAGATTTGATTGTATTTCCTGAGCTCTCTTTGAATGGTTATATGCTCCAAGATAAACTCTCAGAAGATGCTTGGAATATAGATGAGTTAGATGAGCTTAAAAAATTAAGTAAGTATGTAGATATTGTCGTAGGTGGAGCTATTTTTGACTCTTTGGTATTTAGAAATTCAGCTTTATATTTTTCTAATGGTGAGTTGTTAAGCCAACACAATAAAGTTCACTTGCCCAATTATGGAATGTTTGAAGAAGCACGCTATTTTGAAGCTGGAGATATATTTGAGAGTTTTGAGACAAAATTTGGTAAGACTTCAATGTTAATTTGTGAAGATTTATGGCATAAAACTGTTCATGAAGATTTGATAAAAGAGAATCCAGATTATATTATAACCCTTGTTGCTTCACCAGCACGAGGATTTAGTGATGATGGCTTAGAGATTGAAAAACAGTGGTTAGATATCATTAAAACTGTTTCAAAAGAGTGCAAAGCAAAGTTAATTTTTGTAAATCGTGTTGGTTTTGAAGATGGGCTTGGTTTTTGGGGTGGAAGCTGTATTTTAGATGAAAATGCAACTGTTATCTATGAATTGCCTCTTTTTGAAAATATAATCAAAACATTTGAAATTTAAAAAGGGATAAATATGTTAAAGATAGCAATAATGGGTGCAATGCCTGAAGAGATAACACCAATATTAGAAAAATTAAATAATTATAAAACGATAAAATATGCTGATAACGAATATTATGAGGCTACATATGAAGGTGTAGAAATTGTTGTAGCTTATTCTAAAATAGGAAAAGTATTTTCAACCCTAACAGCTACTACGATGATTCAACATTTTGGATGTGATATATTACTTTTTTCTGGAGTTGCGGGCGGAATTAATCCTAGTCTTAAGATTGGAGATTTAATTGTAGCAACAAAATTAGCTCAACATGATTTAGATATCACTGCATTTGGTCACCCTATGGGTTTTGTTCCTGGTGGAAGTGTATTTGTTGAAGCAGATAAAAATTTAATTGAGTTATCTAAAAAGGTTGCAAAAGAGTTGGGAAAAACTGTACAAGAGGGTGTAATAGCAACTGGTGATCAATTTGTACATAATGAAAAAGTAAAAGACAATATAGTGAAGTATTTTAATGCTGATGCCCTTGAGATGGAGGGTGCCTCTGTTGCTGTAGTATGTAATGCTTTAAATATTCCATTTTTTATACTTCGCGCTATTAGTGATACAGCAGATACAGATGCTAGTTTTTCATTTGATGAATTTATGCAATCAAGTGCGATAATATCAGCTGAATTTATTATGAAAATGGTTCAGTCAATTATAGGTAATAACAAATGAATAAGATCAATTTAACTGCTTTAACGCTAAGTTTATTTTAGCAGTGAGTTCAATTTTGAAAAAAGTTAAGATAAAAAGTATATGTCCTTCTAAAAAAATAATGTCAAAACTTGGTAAAACAAATGCTGAATTTGAGCTTATCCAAGAGGGTGATAAAATTCTTGTTGCTTTGAGTGGTGGTAAGGATTCTCTTACTATGATTCATGCAATGAAAGAGCAACAACG
>JAMOMX010000235.1 GCA_027066935.1 Sulfurimonas sp.
GCTCTTCAAGAGTTAGAATGGCATCTTTTTGATATAGTTATCCTTTTTGGAATTGCTTATACTTTACAACAAAATGCCCATGTAAGAGTTGACATTTTTTATGCTACATTTTCTAAAAAAACTAAAAATATTATAAATTTTATCTCATCACTTTTTTTCATCTTACCTTTTTCTTTTTTAATAATATATGTTGGTGTTGATTTTGTTATGCTGAGTTTTAATCAAAATGAGATATCTTCAAATCCAGGTGGATTGGAGTATAGGTTTTTAGTAAAATCTATTATGCCCTTGGCATTTGTGTTTTTAGCACTTGTAGCAATTAGAAATATTTTTAATATATGGGAATCAAAATGATTGCTTTTTCTATGTTTTTAGTGGTATTAGCACTACTTTTAGTTGGGATTCCAGTTGCATTTGTTTTTGGAACAGTATCTATTGCTTTTGCTTTTTTTATTCCAAATGTTGGTTTTGGTATTTTTGATCTGCTTCCACACCGAATATTTGGAATTATGTCCAACACAACACTTATGGCGGTTCCACTTTTCATAGCTATGGGGTTAGTTTTAGAAAAATCAAAAATGGCTGAGAGGTTACTCACCTCTATGAATCTACTCTTTAGAAATGTCAAAGGTGGTTTGGCTGTTAGTGTGGTTTTAGTTGGTGCAATGCTTGCAGCTTCTACAGGTATAGTATCAGCTTCTGTTGTTATGCTTAGTGTCATTGCATTGCCTTTAATGTTAAAAGCTGGATATGACAAGTCCTTAGCTTCTGGAACTGTGGCAGCGAGTGGAACATTGGGACAGATTATCCCTCCATCTATCATACTAATTATTTTGGGTGATGTTATGAGTGTGAGTGTTGGTGAATTGTTTATGGGTGCATTGTTACCAGGACTTTTGCTTGTTGGATTATATGTAGCTTATATTTTGATTTACTCATATTTTAAACCATCAGTTGCTCCAGTAGCTACAAATATTGATGATAAACTTTGTGTCAAAGAGATTATAATCTCAATAGTACCACCACTTCTTTTAATGGTATCTGTTTTAGGAAGTATATTTGCAGGTATCGCCTCTCCAACTGAATCAGCTGCTTTTGGTGTAGCTGGTGCTGTACTTTTAGCAAAAATAAATAACTCATTAAATTTTGGTATGTTAAAATATGCCTCATTAGAAACTGTAAAACTTAGTGGAATGATTTTTATGATTCTCATTGGTGCTACAGCATTTTCACTTGTTTTTAATGAGCTTGGTGGTACAGATTTAGTATTAGAGTTTTTTAGCGAAGATATTGGAGATGTTTGGTTTTTTATAGCTATAGCAATGCTTAGTATATTTATACTTGGTTTTTTTATAGATTTTATAGAGATATCGTTTATAATAGTGCCTATTTTACTTCCTGTTATGCACGCTTTTGGTATAGACCCAATTTGGTTTGCAGTCCTTATAGCTCTAAATTTACAAGCTTCTTTTTTAACCCCACCATTTGGTTTATCACTCTTTTTTCTAAAAGGTGCAGCTGGTGATACAATTAAAACCATGCAAATATATAAAGGGATAATTCCTTTTATATTTTTACAGCTTTTGGGGTTATGTTTAGTTATACTGTTTCCAGATTTAGTTTTTGCGTGGATTTAATACAGGAGAGTAATATGCAAGATATTTTATATGCCCCTTGGCGAGATGAATATATAACTAAAAAGAAAGTAAAGGGTTGTGTTTTTTGTCATATAAGTACACATGCTATAGAGGATGAAGATTTAAATGTATTGCATAGAGATGAGCACTGTTTTATAGTTATGAACCGTTATCCATATACCCCTGGTCACTTTATGATTATTCCACATTTTCATACAGATAAACTTGAAGATTTAGACCCCAAAATATGGTTACACATAAGTGAATTAGCTCAAAAATGTGTACGGTTATTAAAAGATGGTTTTGGAGCTCATGGTGTAAACATAGGGATGAACTTAGGAGAAAAAGCTGGTGCAGGGATAGCTGAACATATACATATGCATCTGGTGCCTAGATTTCAAAGTGATACAAATTTTATAACTTCCATAGCGCAAACAAGAGTTTATTCAACTGATTTTGTAAAAATATACAATAAGATTAAAAAATTAATTCCTCAATATATTTAGATGCTTAAATACTTAACTCTTTTATTATTACTATTTACTTTATTACACTCAAAAGAGTACCCTATTTTATTTTCAAAAATGGGATCTCCGTTATATAAATCTATTAAACCAATATCAAAATTATCAAAGATTAAAAAAATTGAAAAGAGTTCATTGGAGTATATACAAGAGGTAAATGAAACTTTAGAATATGGTAATAAAGTTGATAATAAAAATAAAGATACAAATCCAAAAGAATACTTACTAAAATTAAGAAAACTTCAAAAAAAATATGATTATGTTTTATATCTTTTACACAAAGAGATAAATCAAGCTATAGATCAAAAAAATTATGCTTTATTTATTAAGTTGACAAATTATAAACTTGATGGTTTACTTAATAGTAGGACTTTATTAGAAAAGGCAAAGAAGTTTTATAAAGAAAATAAAACAAATAAAAAGAGTAAATTCTTAGAAGAAAAAATAACATTTGAAAAAAATTTAGTATATTCACAAGAGTTTATTAATAAAACACATAAGTCAACCTTTAACCCATCTAAACAAGATAAAAAAAGAGCTGTAAATCTTATATCAAGAATAGTAGGTGATACAACGATAATAGATATAGAAAATAATAATCCTTATAGTGTTACCATTAAATTAACACCAACATATAAAAATATAGAGTACAATAAAAAGATATCAAATTTTGTTATTTTAAAACCACATTCAAAAAAAGAATATATAAGACTTAGCGTTAAAAATAAAGCATTAGCATCTAAATATAGCTATAAATATAGATGGATAATAGGCACTAGAGGTGCTGTGCATAATGATAATTATCTTTATAGACTTCCATATAAAATTGGAACTTCGCAAGTAGTTTCACAGGGATACAATGGAGATTTTACCCATAAAGGGCGTAGTAAATATGCTATTGACTTTGCTATGGATGTTGGTACAGCTTTATGTGCTGCTCGTGATGGTGTAGTGGTGAAAATAAAATCAGATTCAGATAAGCGTGGGGATACTAAAGAGTTTGCAAAATATGGTAACCATGTTATTATTGAGCATGATGATGGAACACTTGGAACATATTATCACCTAAAAAAAGATGGAGTACTGGTTAATATTTCTCAAAAAGTTGCTAGAGGTCAGATAATTGGATATTCTGGTAATACTGGATTTTCAAGAGGTCCACATCTCCATTTTTCAGTTTCAAAAATTAATAATGTAAATAAAAATGAATCAATACCTATAAAATTTATAACTAAAAGTGGGATTAAAAGTAATCCTAAAAAAGGTATTTTTTATACAGCTGTAAAGTAGGTGAATTTATTTTTTTTTCTTACTCTTTAAGACAAAGTAAAAAACTACTAAAATAACAATAAATAAAATAGTTTCAAAAGTCATTGTTGCTAAGTCTGGTGTGTCATTCATGTGTAAGCTTTCTTTTGTTGGGTGGATGGGGTGGAGGGATTCGAACCCCCGAATGTCAGCACCAAAAGCTGATGCCTTACCACTTGGCGACACCCCAATATTTTAAAAGTTATAGATTGGTTGCGGAAACAGGATTTGAACCTGTGACCTTCGGGTTATGAGCCCGACGAGCTACCGAACTGCTCTATTCCGCGGTGATTACAAACTCATATATTTGTTTGTGAGACGAAATTATAGACAAAAAGTTTTTTAATGTCAAGAGAAATTTATTTAAATTTACAAAATTGCTATGTGTAAAATAGATTATACTTATTCAGTTATAATACAATAGAACGATTTTAGGATATATATAACAAACTTACACTTGAAACACTTGAGAGATGGCTATGGGATAGTGCTGATTTACTTAGAGGACACATAGACAGTTCAGATTTTAAGAACTATATTTTTGACTTACTGTTTCTTAAAAGAGCAAATGACCAGTTTATTGAAGAAGTAAATATTGCTGTTAGTGAAGATGGTGTAAGTTTTGATGGATTAAATATTGCTGAATTTCAATGTAATGATAATCATATCATTGAAAAATTTATAAAATGAGCGAATACCTACAGTCAGAACTCTCAGTAATCACGGCTGTTTCATACTAAGCTTATTAGTTCAGTCTGACTGGGAATCTAATATAGAATGTAGTAAAAACTAGACCCTGAATCAAGTTCAGGGTGACGAAACAGAAAAACTTGTTAGTATGAAACAGCTGTCCTCAGCAATAGAGTTTTTTTTATTAAGTCAAATTTTTATGTTATAATACTTTTAAAAGTACTATTAAGGATATTATCATGACTGTAACAGCTAATGAAGTAAAAACTAAGGGTGTGTCTATTTTTGACTATATGTTTGAAAAATTTAATGAAGTTGTTATCAATGTTAGAGGACAGAACAAGTACTGTGTTATCCCTTTTGAAGAGTATGAAGAGTACAGAGCCTATAAGCTTGATGTGGCACATAAAAAGGTGATGCAAGATTTAAAAGATGACAAATACAACACAAATTTAGCGAAACATTTTGATGAGATAGAGCAAGCTATTAAAAATGATTGAGATAAAATTTTCTGATAGCTATACGAAAAAGGCTATTAAATTTTTTAAAAAACATAAAGATATATACCCTCAGTATAAAAAAACTATAGAACTTCTACAACACAACCCACAACATCCATCACTAAGAGTACATAAACTACAAGGTAAAATGAATAGTTTTAGTTCAGTATCTATAAATATGAAGTATAGAATCGTTATAGATTTTTTGATAGTTGATGATACTATGATTTTGATTGATATTGGAAGTCATAGTGATGTATATTAGGACAAATATATGAGCGAATACCTACAATTAGAACTCCCAGCGATAGAGCTTTTTAAGAGACTTGATTATGATTATCTTGATGATTATAAGGTAAAAGAAGAGAAAATCAGAGTGTTCGAGAAATTAATATAATGAAATTTAAAACTTTAGAAGATGAAATAAAAAATTGTTCCATATGCAAAGATATATTAAATCCAAATCCAATTTTTAAACTCTCATCAAATGCTAAAATACTCATAATTGGACAGGCTCCTGGGAAAAAAGTAGATGAGAGTGGGGTGCTTTTTAATGATGCTAGTGGAGACAGACTTCGTGAGTGGTTGGGTGTTACTTTAGAGCAGTTTTATGATGGAGATAATTTTGCCATATTACCAATGGCCTTTTGTTATCCAGGACGTGCAAAAAGTGGAGATAAACCACCACCAAAAATTTGTGCAACTACTTGGATGGAACTTTTAGTTCAAAAGATGAATAATATTGAGCTAACGCTCATAATTGGAAAATATGCACTTGATTATTGTCTAAATAATTCAAAGCAAAACTTGACTGAATCAATAAAACAAAATGAGAGTTTTTTACCATCAAAAATAGTTCTTCCACACCCAAGTCCACGAAACAATATTTGGTTATCTAAAAATAAGTGGTTTGAAGATGATGTAATAGTAAAAATTCAAAAGAGAATAAGTGAGATTGTTATATAATCATTTAAATTAAACTAGGAACATTTATGACACCAACTCAAAGAGTTTTAGAGGCAATTGATGAGATTAAAAAAGGTAAAATGATCATCATGTGTGATGATGAAGATAGAGAAAATGAGGGCGATTTAGTATATGCTGCAACATTCTCAACACCTGAACATGTAAATTTTATGGCTAAAGAGGCTCGTGGGCTTATCTGTGTAGCTCTTAGCACTTCTATTGTAAATAGACTAGAGTTAAACCCTATGGTTAGCTCTAATAATTCCTCTTATGAAACTGCTTTTACAGTATCTGTTGATGCAAAAGATGCTTTGACAGGTATATCTGCTAGGGAGCGTGATGATACTATTAAAATTTTATCAAATCCCATCTCTCATGCTGATGAGCTTGTAAGACCTGGGCATATTTTTCCACTTATTGCAAAAGATGGTGGCACACTTGTTCGTACTGGTCATACTGAGGGTTCTGTAGATATTTGTCGTTTAGCTGGTCTTAATGAAGCTGGTGTTATTTGTGAAATTATCAAAGAAGATGGAACTATGGCTAGGCGTGATGACTTGGATATATTTGGAGAAAAACACAATTTAAAAACTGTTTTTATTTCAGATATAGTTGAGTATCGTTTAGCAAATGAAAGACTTGTAAATGAGATAGGTTCAAAAGAAGTAGAATTTTTTGGAGTTGATGTTAAACAATATAGATTTGAAGATCATGATAAAGTTGAACATACTGCATTAGTATTTGGTGAAATTGATGAAATTGCAAATGTTAGAGTTCATAATGTTGTTCCAGATATAGAGCTTCTTTTAAATCAAAAAAAATACAATAATTTAATTAATTCTATTGAATATTTAAAGAAAAATAAGGGTGTATTGGTTTTTATACATAAAACCAATCATCAAGACAATGCTCACATGAAAGAGATAGGTACCGGTGCTCAAATACTTAAATCTTTAGGAGTATCTAAAATGAACCTTATCACTTCAATAAAAGAAGCTGACTTTGTGGGTCTTAGTGGATTTGGTTTAGAGGTTAACGAAACTGTAAATATATAGATATATGTTTAAATTTTTTTCTTTTTTTCTTTTTTTAGCTCTCTTTTTAGAAGCTAAAACTCTCTCTCAAACTCAAGTAATTATGTCAACATTTATAACAATATCTTTAGATGAAAAAGACAAAAAGTATCTAAAAAAAGGTTTTGAAATTTTTAAAGATATTGATAACTCTTTATCTTCATATAAAAGTGGTGCAAAAATCTATCAATTAAACAATGAGTTGTCTGTAGAGTTAGATAGTTATACCTATGAAGCGTTGAAATTATCCCAAAAATACTACAAGGAAACTGATGGTTATTTTGATATTACAATAGGCTCAATTACAAAGAATTTATATAGGTTTGGCGAAGATGAAAGAGTGGTAAGTAAAAATGAGCTTCAAAAAGCAAAAGTTGGGATGGACACTTTAAAATATATTAAATTCAAAGCTTTCATAAAAGAGGGAACTAAAATTGATTTAGGTGGTATAGGTAAAGGTTTTGGCGTTGATAAAGTTGCTGAGTATTTTAAAAAAAACGGTGTTAACAGTGCCATTATAGCTGCAAGTGGAGATATAAGATGTTTATCAATTTGTAAAGTAGATATTCAAAACCCTTTTGAAAATAAAGCATTATTAACATTTAAAACAAAAAAAGAAAATTTAGGTGTAACAACTAGTGGAAGTTATAATAGGTTTATAAAAACAATAAAACATAACCATCTTATAAATCCAAAACTAAAAAAACCTCAAACTAAATTTATATCTATAACACTAATTGGCTCTATACCAAGTGCAGGTTTAGATGCTTATGCAACTGCTGTAAGTGTTATGCCTATAAAAAAAGCATATAAATTTTTAAATAGTATTGATGTCGCTTATGTAGTCCTTAAAAGTAATAAAGAGCTAACTATAAGCAAGAATATAGATAAATATACAGATGAACTACTCTTGAGTGATACTATAAAAAATAAGCCAAGATATATATACTATAAAGCACAAAAACATAAAAAAAGATAATAGTTTTATATATGCAAACAGCTCAAAGCCATTAACTATAAACAGTGGTGCAAAAATCTCTAATATAGCAGTTATGAAAGTGGCATAAATTAGATAAATAGTGATTTTTTTGTATCTTAATTTAGTAAAAACTATAAAATGAAGTAAAACCATAGATATGAGTCCAAAAACAAAAATATGAGGTAGTACTATTTTTAAAATACCCATTGAAGTTTGTGGTGAAATAAACTTTTCTTCATTACCAATATAGTACTCAAGTACACTACTAAAGCTAAAACCTATTTTATGCTCAAAAATCATAATAGCACTGACTATCAAAAGCATTGTAAATATAAGATAATAAAATATAGATAGTTTATATACTTTTTGCATTTAATTTCCAAAATGAATAAAAAATCATATATACAGCTACAATATGCCAAGTAAAATAAGTAAAAAGATATACAGCTACAAAAAAAGAAGATAGATAAAAAGCAAAAGCAAGAGAGACTAAAGATAATATGGCACTTATCATAAGTAAGTTTGTCATGATAACTCTACTTTTTTTTGCAACTCTGATAAAGACAGCGTTTAGTGTTAAGAGTATCATCATTATAAAAAATATTTGAGTGTGCCAAAATTCTAAAAAAGCAGCTTTGTTCATTGGGTCTAAATACTCATCTTCATTTCCGTATAAAGAATAATTTATACTCTCTATAGATATACCAAAATTAGATTGCATTACTAAAACATCAGAGATTAGAAAAAGAAAAATAAATACTAAAAAACCTTTTAATATAAGACCCATAGCCTTATCATTTTGGATATTATCAATTAGAGTAAATTTCATAGTTTATCTTTTTTAATAATTTCTTTGTAAAAAGCAAATGCTATTCTTGAAGCATCAACAATGCTTCTTGCACTCATAGTAGCACCTGTTATTGTTGGTATATCTTGTGATACTTTTAACATTTTGTTGGTTGGCAGTTCATTAAATTGTTTTATCCATGTTTTTGATGGTATATATTCAAGGGGTTCATTAAAGGCAATTATATCAATACTTTTTAAAACGCCATCATTAGAGATTATGTAAAGAATTACAGCACTTTTTGTGCGAATTTTTCTTTTTAGGATTATCCCATAACCTAAAATTTTATCATCTATTTTAGCTTTAAAAACTCTAAATATTTTAGTTGTAGTTTTTGCTTTTGCATCTTGCTCAATTATTTTAATTTGAGATTTGCTAACAAGAATGTTTTTTTTACTAATTTCACTATTTTCTCCAAAGCTTTGCTTCATAGCATCTATTGGAGAGATAAGCAACTTAGCGTTTAGGGACAAAGAAAATATTAGTATATATAAAATTATTTTTTTCATATTTTTCTCTTTTTATTAATTTAGTTAATTAAGAAGTGCTTCACAATAGGAGAAAGGTGAAGCACTAAACAGAATATGTTTTATTTAAAAAATAAAGCCCATAGAAAGACTAAAAATATTTGTTTCATCTGAATCAGATGACTTAGAATTGTCTTTACTCATTGCATAATCAGCTTTAAGTACAACTTGCTCATGTGGAAAATAATTGATACCAATAGTTATAGTGTCTATAGAATCCACAGAGGCTCCATTGGTCACTTTATCTTGAGCAGAAACACTCTCATATTGAACAAAAATAGGTATTTTATTTTGAAATTCTGTTAATTTTGATATATCATAACTAAAATTTACAAAACCACCTTTTGCTTTTTCTGGTTCACCAACTACAGTATCAGTACGATTTGTTTGAGTATATACACCATATGTTCTAAAAGCATCTTTGTTATAATCAAAATGGATATCAGCCATAACAATATTTGAATCAACATAAGTAGAAGCACCTATAAACAATCCATTTATTCCAGTGTAATCAACTCTACCTACTATACCTAAACCTAATCTTTCATTACTTTCATCAATTCTAAAAGAACCAGCACGACTATCTCTTAACCAATCATTTCCCTGCCCAAGACCTCTGTCTAATTGTAGCGCAGAAAAAGCACCTAAATGATAAGATAGATCCTCTGTTAATTCTCCATAAGCAAGAATTCCATTTTCATGCCAAGTTGATGGAATTAATTTTTTTGATGTGTTTGGTCTTTGAACAGTTGTAAATACTGTAGGTTCATGTTTTTCATTGATTAAACCCATCGGTACCAACATATTACCAACTCTAACATTAAATTTTTCATTTAGTAAAAAGTCTAGGTACATAAACTCTATAATTACATAACCATCACCACCAGCACCATCTTTAATACCACCATGCTCAAACTCTAACTCAACATTTAAGATAATATCATCGCTAAATCTATAACCAATATATGGGATAAACCTGTATACATCTATGTTATCTGAATTGCTATTACTTTCATTTGATTTATGATAATAATCTATCTTTCCATAACCACCAATACTAAGAGGAGATTTAGAAAAGTATACTTTTGATGCTGCTGCACCTAAACCGCTATGTTTTTTGTTTGCATCAGCAGTGGTATAGTTAAATCCAGTTTGTAGATTGCTAGTTTCATCTATTAAAGCTTGTGTTTGAGATTTTAATTCTGCCACTTCAGCTTGCAGGTCTGATAAAGCATCCGCGCTAAGAGTTGATGTTAATACTAAGGTTGTAACAATACTTAAAGTTGTTTTAGAAAATTTCATATCTATGCCTATAATTTTAGTTTAATTGATTATGATAAATATTATCAATATCAAGTTATTTCAGAATTCTATCATTTTTTATTTTCAATGTCAATAGTATTGATAATTAATATCATTACATCTTTAATTTAGACATAATTTGATATAATTCAATAAAAAAAGAAAAGTATAAAATATGAGAGAGTTATTTATAAGTACGGATGAAAAGATAGATATAGAGGTTGAATTAGATATAGATGAGGGTGTAAAAACATTTCCTTGGCTTTTTTCATTATTTATAAATTTTGATTTTCAAACAAAAACACAAGAAGAGATTGAAGTTTTTTTAGAGATGAAAGAATCAATCATCTTGACATTAGAAAAAAACTCAATGGTAAAGTATGTTGGACAACGCCAAATTGAGGGTTGGGTGGAGCTTTATTTTTACTCATTAAACTCTAAAAATCTTCAAAAAAGTATTATTAAATATTTAAGTGAAAGTTCTTTACAGTTTGAGAGTGGAGTAGTTCGAGATACCAAGTGGGATTTTTACAGTGCAAATTTAATGCCTAGTGAATTAGAATACTGCTTTATAGAATCTCAAAAAATAGTTGAACTTTTAGAAGAAGAGGGAGACAAAATAGATCTGCCAAGAGAAGTTGAACATTATGCAATGTTTGAAACAGCTACACAAAAACAAAGATTTATAGAATCAGCTATAGAAAATGGGTTTGAGTTTAAAGATGATATATCAACTGATGAATGTGAACATGGTGTAGCTCTAACAAAAGTTCATAATTTACAAAGTGAGATTTTAAATGGTGAGATTAAAGCATTGTACG
>JAMOMX010000236.1 GCA_027066935.1 Sulfurimonas sp.
CTTTGTATGAATCAGCCGTGCGAACGCTACCTAAAAATTTGACAAGTCGTACGATATTAAGTACAATACAGAAAAATAAAGGATGTTTTATGACGAAAGTAATGTCAGCAAGTCAAGCAAGAGCTAATATATATAAGCTCATTGATGAAACAGCACAAAATCATGAACCAGTTTTAATTACAGGAAAAAGAAATAATGTTGTAATGCTCTCACAAGAGGACTGGAATGCTATTGAGGAAACACTATACTTAAATTCAATACCAGAATTAGCAAAATCAATTCAAGACTCTATGAATGCATCAGATGATGAATATAGTGAAAATATTGAGTGGTAGAGTACAAAATACTTTATAGTAAACTAGCTTTAAAAGATGCTAAAAAACTATCAAGCATACATTTAGATACAAAAGCAAAAAAGCTTATTGAAATAATCAAAAAAAATCCTTTTCTTAATCCACTACCTTATGAAAAATTAGTAGGTAATTTAAATGCTTCATATTCAAGAAGAATCAATATTCAACATAGACTTGTGTATGAAGTGAGAGAAGAAGACAAAGTGATTAGAATATCAAGAATGTGGTCACATTGTGGATAATAAGATAACAAAACAGAGTATCCAATAAATTACCAAGCGGCAATTTATTGGCTCTCTTCGACCGTTATACTTACAGCATATATTGACAATGTAAATACAATTTTGCTATAATTAAATCATATCAATTAAAAGGCTTATTTTGAAATTTGAATGGAGTGATGAAAAAAATGACTTAAATCTTCAAAATCATCAAGTTTCTTTTGAAGAAGCAAAGGAAGTTTTCTCAGACCCCATGCATATTTCAAAACTTGACCATCGCTTCGATTATTTTGAAGAGAGGTGGATAACATTAGGTACAACTACAAAAGATAAAATCTTAGTTGTTGCCAATATATTCTTTGATGAAAATGGAGAAGAAATTATCCGCATCATAAGTGCCAGAAGAGCAAATCAAAAAGAAAGGATATTTTATGAGCAACATTAAAGAGAGAGAAAAATTTGATGACTATGAAATGTTAGAGGAGTATGACTTTAGTGACGGAGTTCGTGGTAGATTTTATGAACCAAAAAAGATACCTGTTTCATTAAGACTAGATAATGACATAGTTCTATATTTCAAAAAATTAGCAAGTGAGCAAAAAGTGCCATATCAAACACTTATAAATGCCCTTTTAAGAAAAAAGCTACAAGAAGTATAAACAAGTACGAGACCAATAATTTACCTTAGCGGGAAAATTATCGTTCAGTTCAGATAGTTTATACTGAAAATTTGAGTGGCGACTGAATCGGTGAAAGCTAGATTGTATATCATGAGACGAATATTAGTAAAGCAGGTATTTCAGTTCATGTCCCTCTCAACTCTTTAGATTTAGAGATTGAAAATAATTTAAAAGCACTAAAGTCTTTTTATGTGAAACTAAAAAAATTCTATAAAAAAGAGTCAAACTTCGTATAACTATTTTAAAAACTTTAACCACTCCTTAGCACTTGTTTTAGTATTGTCGTAAGTTAGAGCCATTAACATAGCCTCTTTAGCATTTTTTTTATCTTTTAATTCATAGTGTGTTATGCCTAACAGTAGATATACACTCCCTACATTTTTTAAGCTCTCGCTGTTTATAGCTTTGTTGAAGTAGTTTATAGCTTGTTTATACTCTTTTAAGTTTAAGTAAAATTGAGCTATTTGGGCATATACATCTCCATCATTGGTTATGGTGGCTAACTCTTTGTAGGCTTTTATCGCTTTTATATCCTCTTTTGCGTAAGAGTATGAATCTGCTAGAAGTCTAAGGCTCTCTTTGTTTTTAAGGACTATAGCTTTTTTTATACCATCCTCTAATGTCGTTACACTTTTATGAGGAAGTCCCGCTGAGAATTGCATATATGCTAGTTGTATATAACTCTCTTTTTTTATGAAGTAATCCATATCATATGCTAACTCTAAAGTGGAGAGTGCTTTTTTTTCGTTGTTTGTGTATTGGTAAAGGGATGAAAGAGTAAAAAGAAACTCTTTTTTTACTCCATATATCTGTATAATACTCTCACTTATTTTTATACACTCAACATAATTTTCATTGGCATAAAAAAGAGCTAACAACATCTCATACCAGCTAAGTTTTGGCCCTTTTGAAATTTCTATGGCTATCTGTACATTTTTTATAGCACTATCAATCTTACCTATCTCATTATAAGCAGATGCTAGCGAGATATATATTTCTGGTTTTTTAATGTTTGAGGCTTCTATATAGAGTTTATAATATTTTATCGCACTCTTATAATCACTCAAAGCCATAGATAGCTGGGCTATATTTT
>JAMOMX010000237.1 GCA_027066935.1 Sulfurimonas sp.
ACCGAGATAACTTTTATTGTTATGTTATCACCTATCACTATTGATTCATCAAGTTTTCTTGCCAATACTAACATACACTTACCTTATTGAGCTCATATTTTATACTTTTATCTTTTACACATATAATCGATATTGTATCACCTGAATCTAACCAATAATATCCATCATTTTTTATCTCTAAATCTTCTAAAGCAAGAACTCTTCCATATTTTAAATTCTCTTCATCTCCATGGTAAAAATTCTGTTTCATGTTGAGTGATTTTTTAATATCTAGCTGTTTTTCAGCGTTGAAAAAGAACTCTCCTTCATTTAGTCTCTCTAAGGCACTCAAGCTCCCAAATTTTACTCCAAGTCTCTGTGCAATTATTCTACCAAGTGAGCGAATATATGTACCCTCAGATACAGTAGTTTCAAATGTTACAAAAGGATGAGAATAATTTATCAGTTTAGATTCATATATAGTTGAGTTTATTTTATTTAGTTCAAATTTTATCCCTGCTCTTGCTAAGTCATAAGCACGTTTTCCATTAATTCGTTTTGCACTAAAAATAGGCGGTTCATACTCTAAATCTCCCTCTAATGATTTAACAGTTTTTTCTATCTTAGAGTGCGAAAATTCATCAAGGATATCTACATGCTCAATCATCTCAGTATCAAGTGAATCACTAAGAGCACCCAACCAAAGTGTAGCACGATATTTTTTTGGAGTTTTTTTTAAAAAACGAAATAGTTTTGTATGCGCTCCCATCCCAATAATAAGAGTACCTTGCGCAAATGGATCTAGTGTCCCTGAAAACCCAGCTTTTTTTTCATTATATTTTCTTTTTAGTCTACCTAAAAAAAAATTAGAGCTTATCCCAGTTGGTTTATATGCTACAAATAAGCGATTCATAGCCGTTCTATAAAAGATGCCAATATATCTTTTTTTGTACCTGCAAAATTTATGTTGAGTTTAAACTCTTTACCAGATTTACTAACACCTAAGATTCTGCCAGTTCCAAAAATTTTGTGACGAACTAAGTCACCCTTTTTAAATGCTGTATTTTTTACAACTCTTAAAGAACCTTGACACAATCCAGCTTCATTAAAAAACCTTGATTTTTCCAAGTCACTCCTGCGACCTTTATAAAACCTACTTGCTGCATGAGAGAGTGTTAGAGTATCTTTTGCACGAGTAAAAGAAACATAACCTAGTCTCCTCTCCTCCTCTAAATCACTTCCATCGCCAATGAGTGGTAAAAACCCCTCCTCTAGCCCTATGATAAAAATATGTCCAAACTCTAAACCTTTTGAAGCATGTATACTCATCATATATATACTATCGCCCTCTACTTGATCTTGCTCACTTTGAAGAGTTAACTCGTTTAAAAATTCATCTAAACCTGATTCTGGTCTCTTAGTTATGAAGTCACGAAATAGTGCATAAAACTCATCCATATTTAAAATTCTGTCTGCTTCATCTGGTTGACCTTTATAGATATCTTTTAGATGAAAAGTCTCCTCCAAAATATCTATAAAATTATATGTAGATTCTTTTGCATCTTTTGCAACCATCTCAATATTTTTTATAAATTGCTTTAAAGTTTTAGTATTTTTCTTTCTAATAAGTGCTTCTAAATCTGCAATTTTTGATGATTTTACAAAATCAAAAATTGATTTTTCAGCAGAGAGTGCTGCAAGTTCTATCTTGTCAACACTTGCTTTTCCTAAACCACGCTTAGGTTTATTTACAATACGTTTAAATGAAAAATCATCATGAAAATTTGTAATAACTCTAATGTAGCTAATAAGATCTTTAACCTCAGCCCTATCATAAAATCTTTGTCCACCAACAAGTTTATAATTGATACCTGCGCGGTTTAATCCATCTTCAATTGAACGTGATAATACATTTACGCGATAAAGGACTGCTATGTCTTGTGCTTTTACTCCTGAATCAATCAGTTTTGTAATTTTTTGAGCAATTTTTCTTGATTCTTCATTTTCATCTTGAGAGTTTAAAGTAACTACTTCTTCGCCACTTCCACGAGTAGGGATAAGTTTTTTACCAAGGCGTGAGCGGTTATGTTCAATTAGTGCATTTGCTACTTTTAAAATTGGTTCACGAGAACGATAATTATTTTGAAGTTTAAATGTTTTGGTTCCTGCAAAATCTTCATGAAACTCCATAATATTTCGTATATGAGCTCCACGCCACCCATAAATACTTTGATCATCATCACCAACTACACATATATTTGTATGGGTAGAACATAATTTTTGAAGCAGTTTTAGCTGAAGCTCATTTGTATCTTGATACTCATCTACCATTATGTATTGATATTTTTGAGATGTAGTTTTTGCTAGTTGTGGATTTTGTTCTAATAGCTTATATGTAAGTGCTATTAAATCATCAAAATCAACTAGATTATTCTCATGTAAATAAGCCTCATACTCTTCATATACTTTAGCAATTTGTTGATAATTAAAAAGTTCAGCTTGTTTATAAGCATCATCTGGAGTTAAAAGAGAGTTTTTATACCTTGATATTTCACTTGCTATTAATGGAGTTGGAATCTCTGAATTTATTTTTTTTATTATACGTTTTTTATCATCAGTATCTATCACAACAAAATTATTTTTTCTATCCATAAGGTGAATATTAAATTTTAAAAATAGAAGTCCAAATTTATGAAATGTACAAAGTAGTGGTGGATAACCTTCACTTTGCATCATAGCACTTGCACGCTCACGCATCTCTTTTGCAGCTTTATTTGTAAATGTAAGTGTAAGTGTATTTGAAGCTGGAATACCAACTCCTTCTATAAGATAAGCTAAACGAGATATTATTGTTGTCGTTTTTCCACTTCCTGCACCTGCTAAGATTAAAACAGGGCCCTCAGTTTGCTTTACGGCATCACTTTGTTCATCATTTAATTTTTCAAATATTTTTTCCATCACTCCACTTATCTTAACTTAATATTTTTACTATTTATTCATTATATCAAAAATTATCTAAATTATTACAAGACTATTGCTTTAGTTATAATTTTGAGTTATAATAATTTATTACTTAAACTTATAGGAATTATTATGTTAAAAGATTTTTCAAAATTACAAACATTTTTAATGGTCACAAAAGAGAGAAGTTTCTCTAAGGCATCTGCAAAACTAGGAATATCTCAACCAGCAGTAACTCAACAAATTAAATTTATAGAAGAATATTTAGATACTAAAATTGTACAAAGAAAAAAAAATGGCATCCTTTTAACCAAAGAGGGTGAGGATCTATATCGAATAGCTAAAAGACTTGAAAAAGCTATTGAAAGTAGTGAAAAAGACCTACTAAACATTATAAATAAAGAGTTTACATTTGTTATTGGCTCATCAAATGCAATTGGAAATTATGTCCTTCCTGGTTATTTGAGCGAAATCAAAAAAAGAATATCTAATGAAGTTCATATGAGTGTAGATAGGTCATGTAGAATTATTGATGCAGTAGAAAATAAAAAAATAGATTTAGCGCTTATTGAATCACCAGTATTTAGAGACGATATAGTTTATAGAGAATGGATTGGGGATGAGCTTGTATTTTTTTCCAATCAACCAATAAAAAAACACCTTAATGCCGATGATTTATTAGAATTTAATTGGATTTGTAGAGATGAGGGTTCACATACAAGAAAGATAGTTTCTGAAGTTTTTGAAGAGATTGGTGTTCAATGCCATAACTTTAAAGTACTAAGTGTTATGGAGAGTCCAACTGCCATTAAGGAAGCTATTTTATACTCTGATAAAAATGCTGAAAAACCTCTTGTTTCTGTTATGAGTCGTCATGTTATTAAAAATGAAGTAGCTAATGGACAACTCTTTGAGGCTAGAATAAAAAACTATAAATTAGAGCGTAATTTTTATATAGCTTACTCAAAAGATCGTAAACATGATGCATTTGTTGATAATGTTGTGAACTATCTTTTATCTTTAAATAAAGTATAGTTTGCTCTAATCTACGCCGGCTAAATTTCACTTCGTAAAATTTGCTCATCATAGGAGTTTACACGATTCAAAATTTTATTTCAAAAATTTTGAATTCTCTGGGTTTGCTAAAAATGAATTCATAGAATTTTCTACACCTTTATCTTTTGTTTTGCTTATAATCTCTTTTCTTTCTTTATTATATAGTGCCAAATTTATTAAAACTGGTGTCTCTTCTATGATTATTTGCATTATACTTAATAGTGGTACTGTTACTAATGAACCAAAATTATCTGTTCCAAATCCAGCTTCAAAAATTAAATATTCACCATCTAGCCGTGCGGTTTCAAAAGTATACCCAGCTAAAAAGAAAAGTGTCATTTGGTGAAATTGCTTATAAATATCTTCTGGAAGCTCTGGAGAAAAACTAACATCTTTAATTTTACATAATACTCCAAAATTTTGCTCTTTTGAGAAAAAATGTAAAATCATATCTTGCATATTTTTTTGCATCACATTTGCAAAATCTGAATCTTTGATTATATTGTCTAACAAAAAATATCCTTTAACTTATGTTGGTGTATTATATCAAAATCTATCATAGCATTTAATAGTGCTATTTTTGTGAAGTTTTTTATATCAATTACTCTAATATCTGCTTCTATAAGTTTACCCTCATTTAAATATCTAGCTCTAGTAGTACCCTTTAAAAGTGGTGATGCAGGTGTTTTCCATTCACCATCAAAAAGTGCTATATTTGATATAGATGTATCTGTTATAAAACCATTTTTTACTATAATAATATCATCATAATCTTCTCTTAAAGCAAAAAGTTTATCTATATTTTTACGATCACAATACTTAAAAGAATAATCTATTGCATCATCATATACAAGTTTCAAAGAATTAATCTCTCTCTTTTTATATTCTAAATACTCCACATCAATAATTTTTTGCAGGTTATATCTCAAGCGACAACGGTATAGCCCTTTTTTTGGAGCATCTAAATAGGTATCTAACCTTTGTATCTTTTTAGCATTTAATATTTTTAATACATTCGCATATCTATTTTGGTGGTATGATAGATGAAAATGTATTCCATCCTCCACTCTAATAGTTTCTAAAAATTCATTCTTCATTAAAAAGTGTTGTACTTAAATATCTCTCACCTGTATCACAAAGTATTGTTAAAATTGTTTTACCTTGAAATTCAGCTCTTGAAGCTACTTGCATAGCTGCACTAACATTTGCACCAGAAGAAAAACCAACAATTAACCCCTCCTCTTTTGCTAACATTCTTGTTGTTTTTATAGCATCCTCATTAGTAACTTGAATTACCTCTGAATAAACTGAAGTATCAAGTATTTTTGGGATAAACCCTGCCCCAATACCTTGAATCTTATGTGGACCTGGTTTACCACCAGAGAGAATTGCTGAGTCTGTAGGCTCAACTGCAAATATAGCAATATTTTGAATCTCATTTTTCAATACGCGTGAAGTACCAGTGAGGGTACCTCCAGTTCCAATAGCCACAACAAAAGCATCTAAATCACCATCGGTATCTAAAAGTATCTCTTTTGCTGTAGTTATTTCATGTATCTCTGAGTTCGCCTCATTTTCAAATTGATGAAGAATTATTGAATTTTTTGTTAAAGCTTGTATCTCTTTAGCTTTTTCAATTGATCCTTGCATACCTTTTGTAGCAGGTGTTATTACTAGTTCAGCGCCTAACGCTTTTAAAAGATTTCGTCTTTCTGTACTCATAGAATCAGGCATAGTTAATATTAACTTTAACTTTAAAGCTGCACATTGAGCAGCTAAGGCTATACCAGTATTTCCACTAGTTGGTTCTATAATTGTAGTTTGTTCATTTATGTCACCGCTTTCTTGAGCTCGTCTAATCATATTGAACCCAAGTCTATCCTTTACAGAACTAGTTGGATTCATAAACTCACACTTGCCAATAATAGTTGCACCACTTAGTTTTGATGGCATATTTAATTTAACTAATGGTGTTTTTCCTATTAATTCAGTTACATCTTTTGCGATATTGCTCATTTTAGCTCCTATTAGTATATTTTAACTAAAAGTGTATTTACAAACTACTAGATGGCTTACCCAAATAATAACCTTGTCCATAATCTATACCTATAGACTCAGCTTTATCACATATCTCTCTTGAAGAGACATACTCACCAATCACTTGTATATTGTTTTTAGTAGCAAAGTTAACTATTGCTTCAACAACATTACAAAGCTTTTTATCTATATGAATTTTACTTATTAAACTACCATCTATCTTAATAAAATCAGCATTTAACTTTGTTAAATATTCAAAGTTACTATAACCTGTTCCAAAATCATCAATAGCAATTCTCATCCCACTCTCTTTGGCTTTGTGAATAAAAATATTCATCTCTTCATAGATATCTATACCTTCTGATTCTACAAGCTCAATAATAACTCTATTAGATACTTTTTTTTCTTTTGCTAAATCAAAAAACCATTTTCCAATATTGTTTGCTATGATATCTTCTACACATAAATTTATAGAAAATGAGTACTCAGAATCGCTAAATTTATCAAATGCTTTGGTAACTATGATTTTTGTCAATTTTTTATACATTCTTGTTTTTTTAGATATCTCTAAAAACTGAGTAGGAGATATAATTTCACCATCTCTCTTTTTTAAGCGCATTAGTGTTTCATATTTTTCTATTTTTTTAGTTGCAACATTAATTATTGGTTGAAAATATACAATTATTCTGTCCTCTTTAATTGCACTAGAGAGCTCTTTTGTCCAGTCTAAATTTTTTTTATATTCTTCATCAGTATTTATTTTTTCACTATACTCTGAGATATTACGATTTGATTTTTTAGCATGTTTGTGCGCTATGTGAGTATTTACCAATAGATTTTCTTTTGTATATGCTATTCCACAGGTAAGCCTTGTTGTAACATCTATATTTTCATCTATTCTTAATTCATATTTTTCATTTAGCTTTATAAACTCTTTTATTTTAGAATAAAATTCTTTTTTTGCAGTGTTTCTTTTAAAACCCATAATTCCAAATTCATCTGAACCTAAATAATATACATTTATACCATTTACGATAAAATAGTTCTTAATTCTTTGAGCTAAATCTTTTAAAATAGTATCGCCTATTTCATATCCATAAAATTCATTTTTTTCTCTAAATAGATGAATATCTATAATTGCCAAATATGAAGCTTTTTGGATATCAATAATCATTTTTTGTCTATTATGTAGTTTTGTCAAAGAATCAATTATCAGTAAATCTTGAAATACAGTGAACGCACTTGAAATTTTTTTTAAAAAAACATTTATACTTACACTAATTATCCCTATTTCATCTTTGAAAATATACTTTAATTTATGTTCATCATATACTTCAACTGGGGTAAGACCATTACTAATACTATCGTTAATATTTTCAATACTAAATAAAAGTTTTGAGATTGGTCGTCTAACGGTAAAATCTAATAAAGCAACTAAAGATATTATAGTAATTATATAAACTCCAATCAAAATCCATATTTTATCTGTAACTGAATTGGAGATTATGATATCTAATCCAATTACCGTGATAAATAATAATGGTATATAAATTTTGTATGGTATTGCTATATTTTTAAGTTTTTGTATCAATTCTTTTCTTTAATATAATTTTAACAATTATACTATTTTTTCCTAAACTTACCATTAATTAATGTTTGTGTTATTTTTTGATAATAGTATTATATAAACCTGAATTTAAGAGTTTATTTTATCTTTTATTTTTTTTGCTAATTCACTACACTCTAAGATTTTTTGAGAATAATTAAGGTTCTCTTTTAATAAAATATCTATAAAAGCACTTCCTACAATAACTCCATCAGCACCTTTAATTTTATCTTTTGCAGTTTTTTCATTTACTCCAAAACCAACATAAATAGGGGTCTTTGTATATTTTTTAATATCTGCTAAAAAAGGTTGTAGATCTTCAGCTACACCTGAGCCTGTTATACCCGTATAGGCTACCATATATATAAATTTTTGAGCATCACTAACTATTTTTTTTATTCTCTCTTCACTGTCAGTTGGTGCTACGAAAGATATATTTGCAATATTGTTTAGATTAAATAAACTTTTATAAGACAAAGCTTCTTCATGTGGTAAATCAGGAACAATCATTCCATTAAGTCCTAGTTTTCTAGCATAAGGAACTAAACTTTCCATATTTTGTTGATAAAAAGAGTTAAAATAACCCATCCATAAAGTATCAACTTTTGGTGCTACAATCTCCGTAATCTCTAAAAGATGTTTAAATTTAAATCCAAGTTCTAATGCTTTGTGATTTGCTTTTTCTATGAGTGGACCATCTGCCACGGGATCTGAAAATGGAACTCCAAGTTCAAGTGTATCTACACCATTTTCACCCAAAGATAGGGCTAGGTCTATACTAAAAGATTTTTCAGGATATCCTGATGTTATAAAGGCTACTAAGTTTTTCAATTATTATCCAAGTCTGGTATTTTAAGTAGTGAATATCTTACTTTTGAGAGGTTGTTGTCTTGTTGTATATCATCTTTCCATTTAGCGTATATATCGCTTATCTCTAAAAACCAAGTAACCGTATCTTCTGATATTGGTTTATCTTTTTTTCTAAGCTCTTCAAGTACCTCTTCAACAAAAGTTGAGAGTCTATTCATTGGTTCAATCTTCAAAAATCCTGAAGCTGATTTTATATTATGAAAAACACGAAAAAGTTCATCAACACTTCTTCTATAGCTGTTAGATTTTGATAAATCTATAATCATAACTTCCATACTCTCAACCATCATAGTATAATGATCATAAAATTCATCTACTATCTCATAATCAAAGTCAGCATCTAAGTCAGCTCTAATCCCCATAAAACATTTTCTCCTATATAAGCAATAGAACATAAATTACTCTTTACTTCAGCAGTTATTGCTACTTATGTCCAAATTATAGCAATTTTTAGTTAAAATACTTTTATGAATAAAAAAATGACAATAACATCTATACAAAAAACTAAGGGTATACAACCGTTAGTGATGATTACAGCTTATGACGCACTATTTGCAAAACTGTTAGAGCCAAGTAGTGATATGATTTTGGTTGGAGATAGCTTAAATATGACTTTTGGTGGTAAAACTGATACCCTTAGTGCAACATTAGAGCAGATGATATATCATACAAATGCAGTTTGTGAGGGTGCTAAAAATAGTTTTATTATCTGTGATATGCCATTTGGAACTTATACATCTAAAGATGATGCTTTGAGAAACTCTATAAAAGTTTTTCAAGAAACTAAAGCTGATAGTGTAAAAATCGAAGGTGGAGCTGATAAAGCTGAGATAATTGAACATCTTACTTCTAATGGTATTGCCGTTTGTGGTCATATTGGTTTACTTCCTCAAGCTTTTAGAAGTGAGGGTGGCTATAAAATTAAAGGTAAGACTGAGGAGCAAAAACAACAGCTCCTTATAGATGCTAAAACTATTGAAAAAGCTGGTGCATTTTGTATCGTTATAGAAGGTGTAAAGCCAAAAGTTGCTAAAGAAGTAGCTTTAAGTGTGGATATCCCTGTGATTGGGATTGGTGCTGGTAAGGATGTAGATGGTCAAGTATTGGTATTTTCAGATATGCTTGGGCTTTTTGAAGAGTTTACCCCTAAATTTGTTAAAAAATACCTTGATGGAGCTTCACTTGTAAAAAATGCTATTAAAGAGTATTCAGATGAAGTAAAATCAAAAGAGTTTCCAAAAGAGGAACATACCTATTAATGGAACGTTTAGTTGAGATAGAAAGATTTGACTCTGAAGAAAGCGGTAGTGAACTATCTCTTCGCCCTGATGCGTGGAGCGAGTATATTGGTCAAGAACAAATCAAAAAAAATCTTGGTGTATTTATAGAGGCTAGCAAAAAAAGAGATGAAGCACTTGATCATGTTCTTTTTTATGGGCCACCTGGTCTTGGTAAAACTACTTTAGCACTAATAATTGCAAATGAGATGAATGCAAATATCAAAGTAACAGCAGCTCCCATGATAGAAAAGAGTGGTGATTTAGCTGCAATTTTAACAAACCTTGAAGTTGGTGACATCCTTTTTATAGATGAAATTCATCGACTCTCACCAGCTGTTGAAGAGATTTTATACTCATCTATGGAAGATTTTAGAATAGATATTATTATAGGCAGTGGACCAGCTGCTCAAACTGTAAAAATTGACCTACCAAGATTTACTCTAATTGGCGCAACAACTCGTGCAGGGATGCTCTCAAATCCTCTTCGAGATAGGTTTGGAATGAGTTTTAGAATGAATTTTTATAGCTCAGAAGAATTATCAAAAATCATATCTCAAGCTTCAAATAAACTAGATAAAGAGATTATAAGAGATGCGGCTTTAGAGATAGCAAAAAGAAGCAGGGGCACTCCTCGTATAGCTTTAAGACTTCTTCGCCGAGTTCGTGATTTTGCTGATGTTGCAAATGAGTTAGATATACAACACTCTCGTACTAAATTTGCACTTAATGAATTGGGAATCAACTCTTTAGGATTTGATGAGATGGATTTAAAACTTTTAAAACTTTTAGCTAGTGCAAAAGGTAGAGCAATGGGACTTAGTACCATTGCAGCTTCACTTAGTGAAGATGAGGGGACAGTTGAAGATGTACTAGAACCTTATTTGCTAGCAAACGGTTATTTAGAGCGTACAGCTAAAGGAAGACGCGCTACTCGCGCTACTTATGATGTACTAAATATAGATTTTATAAATGAAGATGGGACACTATTTTGATATATCAAAAAATTAAAATTTTTCATATAGAACTTGAGGATACTCTCGCTGCAGGCGTAGCTTTAGTGATAGGAATTTTCCAAGGAATTTACTTCCTTGGAACAGGAGACAAACATAATGAAAGCTAAATATTTTGTAAGTATTCTTTTTGCAACATCTTTATATTGGATGTACCTTTTATACTCACCTTTTATTTTAACAATAACAATAGCTGCACTATTAGCGATATCAACATCTAGTATAGTAACTTACTTTGAGCGTTTATTTTCTTCAAAACTTAAAGCAGCGTTATTATCTAGTTTTTTATTAGCTATTTTATTTTTTGCACCTCTTGGTTATTTTTTAACATCCCTTACCCTT
>JAMOMX010000238.1 GCA_027066935.1 Sulfurimonas sp.
CTTTGTAGGCGTGGGCGAACTCTTTAAACGCCGTAATGTAGAGTGTAATTTTAGCTTTAATAGCATCACGTTGTTGTGGTGATATATCTAGCGTTGTTAAGGTGGCATAAAACTTTTGCGCATTCTTTTCATGCTTTGCCAAATATTTTTCATTCATGCGAATAATAAAATCTTTTTCATTACGACGCAGCATCAAAATGTTACTCAGCAGCTTATACTCATGGAGTGAGCGCACCTCTTTTTCTGCAGCATGAACGGCATCACGTAACCTACCTCGAAAACCGTCATTTTCCGTATAGCCGATGGTCTGCATCTGTGTGGCGATGGCATGAAAGGTACTGTTATAGGTCGTAATGTTCTTTTTTAACCGCTCGACCTCGTCACTTGGAAGATGGTTGAGTGCCAAGGAGTTTTCTAGTAAGGTAATCTGCTGCTGGAGCTGCTGCATGGTCGTGTCAAACTTAGTCACATACTTGGGATTTTTTCGCGCTAAAAAATCTTTCTCATTACGTCGCTCTTGTAAAATGAGAATCTCTATTTGTGAGAGTATGTCGGTACTCTCAGAGATATTTTTTTGTATGGAGCTTAGATGCAGTGCAAAGGTTGCCAAGGTTAGCGTCCCTAAAACCGAAATGAGTAAAATAAGGAAGAGACGTACTCTTATTGAAATATTTTTTAACATTATATACCTCTATGCAATTATTGGAGCATCTTAGCATATTAATTTTATAGATCCCTTTAAAATAGTTTTATCTTATATAATTTAGTAAAAAAGAATTAAAAAATATTATAATTTTTGTAACGTACAGACAATAGAGTTATTGTCAACGCATTAAACTACTGGTATGTACAAGCATCTATTGCAAAGTAGTATAAAGTGGAGATTCAACGTCTGACCCGTAATTGCGTAATTAGACCCGTAATTAAATATTGTTTTCAATTAGATTTCTTTATTTGCTAACGAGGGCATGGGTAAACGTAGCGTCCGAGACAACGTTTATCGCGTTCCTCGAACTTGTTATTTTTTAATCTAAAACTGCTTCTTTTATAATATCTATTGAGTTGAAAATAAGTTTGTTTGAATTAATAATAACTTCTTTTTCTCTACCATCTTTTTGATGATAATAGATATCGGCTTTGTCTATTATAGTTTTTAAAACAACTCTGATGGTATCTCTGTAATCAGGTTGTCCCTCATAGTGATTAAATGCAAATTGTTTTGCGATATTTTCATCTAATGTCCAAGATTGGGCAAATCTTTTTGAATTATATTCATCTTTACTCGCACCTCTGTATATTACTACATTATTATCAAGTAGTTCTATATCTTTTCTATCTCCAATATTAAAAGGAATAATAATTTTTGGATACCATCCTTCTGCTTCTCTTCGTTGATATATGGCAAGGATTCCTCCTGAACAATAATTTATGAAAGCATGGCGAATATTATCAAATATAAAGTATGTACTTGAGTCTTTTTTAATACTATATTTTTTTGAATATTCACATAACTCATTATTTAAATGTTTTAATTCTAAGTCATCATTAGATGGTGTTAGGGTAGTTATAAAGTCAATCAATTCCTTGAAAAATATGATATTACAAGAAGCTTCAGATAAAATTTTTTTAGTTAAGTCATCTATACAGATACTCATAGTATCTTTTAAAAACTTGCTCCCTTTTTCAGTAAATACGCTTTCGATTATATATTCCTTTTTTATATAACTATTTATTAAGGGAACATTGTATCACATAATTCTACCAAATATCGAAATGAATGAGGAGACAATATGTCCGTTTAATTTCAAAAATATGTGTATGTCATTAAACAGCTAGAAGCTGATAACAAGTTATGATAATATAGATATTAATCGTTACATTACACTACAAAGCATTCTTTATCGTACTCCAAGTTATAAATAGGGGTCTAAATAGGGGTCAGGCGTTGAAAATCTACTAAAGAATAAAACCGTTTACAGAACGCAACAAGGCTTTTGTCAATGCATTGAACGATTGATATGCACAAGCATCTATTGCAAAGTGGTATAAAGTAGAGATTCAACGCCTGACCCGTAATGTCAAAGTAGGTCACCGAAAATATATGTACAATGAGATTTGAATTATAGATACTAATCGTTATATTACACTACAAAGCATTTTTTATGATACTCCAAGTTTGCTTGGTTACAATCGCAGTAATGAAAATACCTTTTTGTAGGATGCGATGATATGAATGAAACGCAAGCACGAAGCAATATCTACGCGCTGTTGTCGCGGGTGCTGCTTCAAGAGAGTACTACGGAGCTCTTAGAGCAGATACAAAGCGATGCCAATATGCTAGA
>JAMOMX010000239.1 GCA_027066935.1 Sulfurimonas sp.
CTTTTCACATGACTTTACTCGGAATCTACATGCCAATACTTATATAGGGGAACGATGTTTTATAGGAGCAAATGTAATAATAATGCCTGGGTTAACAATAGGTGATAATGTAATTGTTGGTGCAGGAACTGTAGTTACAAAAAATGTCCCAAAAGGCTGCATAGTTGTTGGTAACCCAGCAAGAATTATCAAAGAGAATATACAAACTAAAAAATATGGAAAACTAGTATCCAATGCAGAATAAGATAATTAGAAATTATAAGATTTACGCTTTTGGGAGCAAAAAAGACTTTCTTAATCAAATTAAAAATGAAAAAAAAATTTTGATCGCTATGAATGCAGAAAAAATTTTAAAAAATGATGAACATTTACAAGATATAGTAAATCAAAACATAGGCTATCCTGATGGTATAGGGGCGGTAATGGCTTTAAAAACTAGTGGCTTAAATGCAGTGAAAATTCCTGGTGCCGAGTTTTGGATAGATATTGTTAGAGAGTTTGAAAGAGAAAAAACATTTTATTTAATTGGTTCATCACCAGAAGTCATAAAAAATACTGTTCTAAAACTTGAAAAAGAGTTCTTATATGTCGATATTGTAGGCTATAGAGATGGTTATCTGAAACAAAGTGATAAGGAAAAACTTATTGAAGAATTACATATAAAAAAGCCAGATGTTGTTTTTGTGGCACAGGGTAGTCCAAGACAAGAATATTTTATGGAAGAGCTAATAAAAGTTCACTCTGCGCTCTATATGGGATTAGGAGGCAGTTTTGATGTCTATTCAGGCTTCAAGAAGCGAGCACCAAAGATTTTTATAGATTTACATGTAGAGTGGCTATATAGGCTTTTAAAAGAGCCGACACGCATTAGTAGACAGCTGGTTTTGGTGAAGTTTATAATATTATTAAAATTAGGAAAACTATAGAGTGAGAGTTATTTATCAATTAAATGAAAACTACAAACATATTAATATCTTTGCTACCGAAGAATTTTTAAAGTCACGAAGCAGTAGTTATGGTTGGTTTATGACTGAAAAGTTTATATTACCTTTTATAGTAGATCAAAAATTATTTTTTAGAAGAATAGTCTTTACAACGGAATGTATACCTCTACTAGAGAATGTTTCTCATCTAGATGAAAAGGTTTTTTTAGATCAAGTAATAGAGAAATGTAAAAAAGAAAATTTATGTGATTTTATTTACAAGGCTCAGGCAAATGCATTGTTTAATACCTATCCCAAGAATTCAGAATGCATTGAGTGGGGATCTTATATTGTGGATATAGCATCTAGTCATGAAAATATTTTTAATAATATACATGCTAAACACAGAAATAGAATTCGTCATGCAGAAAAATATGGTGTAGTTGTTCAAGAAACGGATAATATTGTTCAGGTTTATGAACTAATAAAAGAGACATTTACACGTCAAAAAAAACTGCTTTATCCATCATTGGCATATTTGCAAAAACTTAAAGATAATTTACAGGAGCATATCGTTTTTTTTGAAGTTTTAAAAGATAATGAACTGCAAGGAGTCTCCGTAATTATTTTTGATAGTCAAACAGCCTATTGTATCTACGCAGGAAGTATAAAAGAACCTTTTTCTGGAAGTCTGGCACTTATGCACTATAAAGCAATGGTGTTCTTTAGTACTAGAAAACTAAAAATATATGATTTTATGGGTGCGCGTATTGATGTTAGTAAAGGCAGCAAGTTTGATGGAATCCAGCGTTTTAAGAAGCGCTTCGGAGCAGAATTGAAACAAGGCTATGCGTTTCAAGTAATATTAAAACCATTAAAATTTAAATTCTTCAATATTTTAGTTAAAATATATTTTAAAGTTAAAGGCAGTGAGTTTGAAGATATACTTAAGCAAAATTCTAAAGTAAATTAATGAATATTTTTATTACATTAGATTATGAAATGTTTTTTGGTGCTAAGTTTGGCAGTCTAACAACATCCATTATTAAGCCGACAGAACAGTTATTGAATATAGTAAATAGATATAATATAAAGTTGACTTTTTTTGTCGATATAGGCTATATTATAAAACTTAGACAATATAAAATGCAATACAATATATTAGAAGAGGACTATAAACTTATTACAGAGCAAGTGAAAACTCTTATTTCTTATGGGCATGATGTACAGCTACATATACATCCACATTGGGAAGATTCATCTTTTGACGGTTCTCAATGGAATATCCTGACACAGCGCTATAAACTTCATGATTTTTCTGATAATGAAATTAAAGATATTGTTTTTAGATATAAACAAGAGTTAGAAGAGTTAACAGAACATAAAATATTTACATATCGTGCAGGGGGATGGTG
>JAMOMX010000240.1 GCA_027066935.1 Sulfurimonas sp.
TAAATATACCAAAAAACCTTATGAAATGAGAGATTCTATTTTATTAGATTATTTTGAACATCTTGATATAGAAACTGCTGATATTAATCATTATTCATATACTCATAAATTAGTTTTAGAACGTGGTCTAATGATGGGTGAGCGGTTAAAACCACACGAAATTTTAGAAGCTAATGAGGTATTTTAAAATGATATATATTTACAAAAAAGAAATTCAAGAAATAATATTTTTTTTATTAATATTTACAAAAGTTAATGTAAGTCAAAATGAATTTAATTTATTTATGGATAAGTATGATTTATCTGATATTTTAGAATCTGTAGAAATTATTAGGTCTTTAAAATGACATGGCTTAAAAAAGAATTGGATTATTTAAAAAAAAGTTATGCATTACTTTCAGTTGATGAAATATCAGCTAATTTATATTATCTGTTTAATACTTATAGAACGGATAGAGCAATAAGAAGTAAAGTTCTTAGACTAGGTTTAACTAAACTACATCCTAGATATAAAAAGAATCAGGTTTAAAAATGAAATTTAATCATTATTCATCTCTATATCTTGAATTTAAAAAACATGAACTTAAATATTCTACTTTAGATAAATATACAAATATAGTTAGAGATAGATTAAATCCAATTTTTGGAGATTTAGAAATATCAAATATTAAACCCTCTGATATAAAAAAGTGGCTTTATGCTATTGATGATGTAGGTGGTAAATCTAAAAGAATCTACATAAGTGTTTTAAATGGTATTTTTAAAGAGGCTCTATATGATGAAATTATTGATA
Organism: Sulfurimonas sp.; assembly: GCA_027066935.1. Taxonomy (GTDB): domain Bacteria; phylum Campylobacterota; class Campylobacteria; order Campylobacterales; family Sulfurimonadaceae; genus Sulfurimonas. The sequence continues at coordinate 794 of JAMOMX010000240.1, forward strand.
AATTACCAACTAGACATATAAAACCACCTGTTTTTGATAAATTAAAAATAAAACCATTTAATGCAGATGAAGTTCAAAAGATTATGAGTTTAGCAAAAGTAGATAATTATAGGTTTTATCTTGCAATAGCTTTCTACACTGGCATGAGGTCTGGCGAAATAATAGGACTTAAAAAGTGTGATATTGATTTTGATAAACAAACTATTACAGTTCAAAGAACTAGGTCAAGATTCGGTGAAAGTGTTCCTAAAACAAAGAGTAGTATTAGACAAATTCCTATTTTGGAATTATTATCTCCATATATTTTAGAATTATATAACAAACATGATAATGAATATTTGTTTATTACTCAATATAAAAAGCCTTACAGAGATACTTCCGTCTTCGTTGAACAATACTGGAGACCATCTTTAAAAGAGCTAGGTTTAGAATATAGAAGACCTTACAACTGTAGGCATACTTATGCTACTAATATGCTTTACAAAGATTTAATTACACCAGTTCAATTAGCTCAGCTCCTGGGGCATTCAAATGCTCAGATGGTTTATGATGTATATGTAAATTATATTGATAATTTTAATGTTAATTTTGATAGGTCAATCTCTATTTATAAATAGTTAATCGACTGTTTCGGCATAGTGAAGAAATAATTTTTATTTTTTTAAAGTGCTTGAAAGTCCGTAAAATAGGTACTTCGTGGTGGACAAGGAGAGATTTGAACTCTCGGTACAGTCACCCATACGCATCCTTAGCAGGGATGTGGTTTAAACCGCTCACCCACTTGTCCATTTTGAAGTTCGAAATTATAATCATATAATCATAATATTTAGCTTAAAAATAAACTATATTTGTTCTAAAATTTTTTCAACTATTTCAGCAGGATTTTTTGATTGATAAATTGGTCTACCAACAACTATGAAATCAACTAATGCTTTCTTGGCAAATGCAACATCAGCTACTCTTTGTTGATCACCAGCATCCTCTCCAAATGGGCGAATTCCAGGGGTTAAAGTCATAAATTTTGTTGAAGTTATAGTTTTGATAGATTTACTCTCAAAAACTGAACACACAACACCATCCAAACCACTATCCATCGCATCTTTTGCAAACTGGTCAGCTTTAGTTGATATATCTTTTTCATATATATCCTTAAATTCATCTTCACTAAATGAAGTTAAAGCTGTTACAGCTAAAACTATTGGGCGGTTATCATATTTTTTAAGTCGATTCATTACAGTGTTCATAGCTTTTTTTCCAGCAGATGCATGTATATTAAACATATCTACACCAAGCCCCATAATAGACTCAGCAGAATCTGCCATAGTATTTGGAATGTCATAAAGCTTAAGATCTAAAAATATTTTAAACTCAGGATTGATTTTTTTAATCTCTTTTAAAAAATCTTCGCCATCGCGAATATATGTACGAAGCCCTACTTTTAGCCAAAGGTCGTAATTTTGTATTTTTTTAACTAAGTCTAAATTTTCTTCTTTTGTAGGCATATCAAGGGCTACGCATAATTCCATAATATATGTACCTT
>JAMOMX010000241.1 GCA_027066935.1 Sulfurimonas sp.
CAAGTTGGTCTTGAAGTTGTTCTTGGTCACCATGAAGTTGCACAAGCTCAACATGAACTTGGAATAGTTTTCTCTGACATTATCGGTGCTGCTGATAATGTTCAAAAATACAAATATGTTGTGAAGATGATTGCTCATCTTAATGGTAAAACTGCTACTTTTATGCCTAAACCACTTTATGGTGATAATGGTAATGGTATGCATGTACACCAATCACTTTGGAAAGATGGTAAAAACCTTTTCTACGCTCCAGGTGAGTATGCAAACTTAAGTCAAATGGCTGTTAACTATGCTGGTGGTATCTTCAAACATGCTGCTGCTGTTTCTGCATTTACTAATCCTACAACAAACTCATATAAGAGATTATTGCCAGGTTTTGAAGCTCCCTCAATCCTAACATATTCTTCTCAAAATCGCTCTGCAGCTTGTCGTATCCCTTATGGTGCTGGTGAGATGGCTACTAGAATTGAGATGCGTTTTCCAGACTCTACTGCTTGTCCTTACCTTGCATTTGCTGTAATGATGCTTGCTGGACTTGATGGTATTAAAGAGGGAACTGTTCCTGTTGGTCCAATGGATGAAGATTTATTTGAACTTTCTCTAAATGAAATTCGCGAAAAAAACATTCCTCAAATGCCACACACTCTTCGTGAAGCACTTGAAGGTCTTATTGGTGACAATGATTTCTTAAAGCCTGTATTTACACAAGAATTTATAGATTCATACCAAGAATATAGATTTGAGCGTGATGTATGGCCAGATGAAGGTCGCCCTACTGCTTATGAGTTTAAAACTACTTATCAGTGTTAATACAAATAAAATGAGCTTAGCTCATTTTATTTACTCCCAAAAGACTCTATTGTTCTAAAACATCTTTAATTTTTGCATCCAAAATCTAAAATTTTTGCTATAATTACTTACTATGATTACAAATTTTTTTGAAAAATCATCACACAAAATAAAACGCCGAGAAAACCCTAAAGGGAAGTACTCTCAACTAAATACAGAGGATTTACTTCAAGCTGTAAAGCAAAGTGCTCACTCTGTCCATCGTGGTGATTTAGATATACTGCTTGAACTTTTTTTAGATAGATACAATGCTCATCAAGAGGAGCTAGATAATCTTAATCAAGATTTAGCCCAACGGATAGAGATAGAAGTAAATCTAAGTAGAGCAAATCAAAAACGATATGAACAACAAGCAAAAATGGCTGCTATGGGTGAGATGATGGATGCTGTTGCTCATCAATGGAAGCAACCACTAAATGCACTCTCAATGCTTAGTGAACTTTTAATAAGTGACTTTGATGAAAAAAATGTTGATAAAGCTTATATAAAAGATTTTACAGATACAACACAATCACAAATTGAACATATGGTTACAACTCTAAGTGAATTTAGAAATTTTTTTAGAACTAAAACAACAACTGAGAGTTTTGGTATAAAAAGATGTATTCAATCTGTAATGCTTTTAATAAAAGATGAATTTTTAAAAAACAATATAGATATTAAAATTTCAAACAAACAAGAGATGTTGATATATGGAAATGAAAATGAGTTTAAACATCTAGTTTTGAACATAATAAACAATGCAAAAGATGCTTTTAATGAAAGAGATATAATCCAACGCGATATTAAAATAAATTTTTACAAAAAACAAAAAAACTTGCATCTAGATATTGCAGATAATGCAGGTGGAATTCCCCTAGATGTTATAGATCATATATTTAAACCAGAAGTTACAACTAAGAAAGACTCCAAAGGTACAGGCATTGGTTTATATATGAGTATGCAAATAGCTCAAAAATTAGGTGGCTTATTAAGTGTAAAAAACATAAAAAATGGTGCTCTATTTAAACTAAAAATCCCTTTATAATCACAAATTTGATATAATTCCATTTATTATTTTATCCGCAAAAGGAACAAGTCCCTTTTGCTACGCTTGTACCGCTATGGTCACTAAAGCTAGCCTTTTCAAGGCAGATATTAGCAAATGTAAGAGTGTGCTAATAAATATTTCAAGTAAAGGTTCGTAATGAACAATGTACAAACGGGCAAATATCGCCCATATCCACAAATAGATTTGCCAAATCGCACTTGGCCAACAAAGACTATTACAAATGCTCCTTACTGGTGTAGTGTTGATTTAAGAGATGGTAACCAAGCTCTAGTCAACCCTATGAATATGGAGAAAAAACTTGAATTATTTGCACTCTTATTAAAACTCGGATTTAAAGAGATTGAAGTGGGCTTTCCATCAGCCTCTGAAATTGAATTTAATTTTTTGAGAAAACTAGTTGAAGACAACTTAA
>JAMOMX010000242.1 GCA_027066935.1 Sulfurimonas sp.
ATTCAGACAACCAATAATCTTCGTAAACTCAGTAAAACAGATGCCAATTTTGAAGGAACGATTATAGATAATAATCGTATATGGAGAGATAGTGATTCGTATACAGATCGTAATGGAAATCCAGACCCCAAAGGGGAATATCTTTACGGAGAGAATGCTATAAATCTCAAAGCAGGATCGGATAATCCCAATAATCCTATGATTATTACCAATAATATTATGTGGGGATATAAAACTGATCTTATGGTGATGCGCCCCGCAGTTCCTTTTGTATCTCAAACAAGTGTTAAAAATGTTAAAATGAATGATAATATTATTGCAGAGTCTTTAACAGGTGCAGTAATTATAGGGTCTTATAATTGGGAGTTTGAAAGAAATGTTTTTTATGATATTTCCATAGAAGATCCAGAAAAGAAGAAAAGAACAATGCTATATATTTCCGTAAGTAAGCAACTTTCCTTAAAAAACAATACATTTGTTAATACTTCAACAAAAAGACAAAATTTTGGATGGAGTTTATATATTCATCAGCAGGCACAAAGCGATACTTTTAATAATAATGTATTTGTTAACGTACCCAAGGCTGGTGGTACCACTTCAGGACATAAATTTAACAATAATTGGTTTTACAATACAAAAGAGTCGTTACCAGGTAAGGATGAACACCGTTCATCAGCTACAGATAGACAGATGGGTGATTATACATTTGCTTATGAAAGATTTACGGGTAAATTAAAAACAAAAAAACTTCAAGGTGTTGTCACTACTAAGAATAGTCCACATTTTAACAGTGGTGCAGGAAGTAGTAGTTTGTCTAAAGTGTCTTATACAACTGCATCAGTACCAGTATCGTCAAAAGTTACGGTTTTAGAAAATGCTGAAGACGGAAAAACAAATGGATGGGATGTCTATGACAGTAGTCCAACAGGTGCTACCATTTCTAACTTCTATGATGCAGGAAGACGGAGCAATGTGATTGAGCTTGATGGCTCTGGAATAAAAAATGGATATCGATTGGACTTTAAAAAAGTTAATAATACGTTGAAAGCCAATACTGTTAGTGCGATTAAATGGAGTATGAATTTCAATGAAGCCTTTCGTGTCTATATTGGTGTTCAAACAACAAAAGGGTTTCGATATATTTACTACACTGCCAGTGATAAAAATAAGGGGAAAAGAGGAGCTTACATCCACTATGGTCTAGGGAAAAAGGCACAAAATGGTACTTGGAAGACTTTTACAAGAGATCTACAAGCTGATTTGACACGGTTTGAGCCAGGTAATAAAGTTACGTCAGTGAAAACATTTCTTGTCCGTGGTAGCGGTAAAATTGATGATATTGTATTGCTTTTAAAAGTTGAAAACGGTAGTTCGTCCAAAGTATCTTATACAGCTGCATCAGTACCGGTATCGTCAAAAGCCACGGTTTTAGAAAATGCTGAAGATGGAAAAATAAATGGCTGGGATGTTTTTGATAATAAACCAGAAGGCGCGACGATTTCTAACTTCTATGATGCAGGGAGACGAAGTAATGTAATTGAACTTGATGGTATAGGAGTGAGAAATGGCTATCGGCTTGACTTCAAAAAAGTTAATAATAAATTGAAAGCCAATACGATTGGTGCGATTAAATGGAGCATGAATTTCAATGAGACCTTTAGTATTTATGTTGGTGTTCAAACAACAAAAGGGTTTCGATATATTTACTATACTGCTAGTGATAAAAATGGAGGTAAAAGAGGAACCTATATCCACTATGGTCTGGGAAAAAAGGCACAAAATGGTGCTTGGCAGACTTTTACAAGAGATCTGCAATCCGATTTGACACGGTTTGAGCCAGGTAATAAAGTTACGTCAGTGAAAACATTTCTTGTCCGTGGTAGCGGTAAAATTGATGATATTGCAGTAAATAATTCATTTAAATAATGTAGGTTGTCTGTGATACAGAGGGGCAAATAATAGCCTTTCTGTAAAAAACTCTGTTAAGTGTTTATTTGGTTATGCTATTATTACAATGAAATATTATTGAATAACAGGATTATAGCCGTGTTAAATAAAACAAAGTTACTAAATACTCTTCTACTCTTTTTTTATCTTTTAAATTTTTCTGCATGTGCAACAGGTATAGATACACAAGAACAAGAATATCCTTTTTATGAGGAGCGAGTAGTAATCCCGAAGTATGATGAGAATAATAGTAGTCACATATTAATTACTCCTCTAAACTGGACATCAACTGTATTAAATGATCCCAATAAGAAGCATTTTTATGTAAAACCTGGGAAGTATTCAAGTAAATATATAAACTT
>JAMOMX010000243.1 GCA_027066935.1 Sulfurimonas sp.
AAAGTTTGCTCCATAATATTTAATGTTCCACCATCTTTATTGGCATAGCCAACAGTGTTGTTATATTTAATAATTCTCTTTTGAAACACACCTTTATTTCCATAGGGAAGTATCCCTATAGGTAAATCTTGAAGCTCTGTATAAAATTCTGGATAAGCATCACTCTCTTTCATCTGATTATATCCACTAAGTCCAATAACTGCCCCAAGTACTCCTAGTAGTGTGGGTTTTGGAATGATATTAAATGTAAAATAGACATTATTGACATCAGGCTTTTTAAACATTCCGAAATCTGAACTTATATCAAAAGAGATGATTTTATCTACTCTTGACATTTTTTTAGTTCCTTATCTGAAATAATAGATTTTACACATACTTTTGGAATTTCAAAAATCTCATTTTCATAATCTAATTTTGTTGAATCAATATATATTTCCACTTTACTAATTTTATCTGATAAATCATCTAAAATATTTTTTACTTCTGATAAATTTAACCTTCTCTTAAAACTCTCTTCTTGCTCTGTTACCTTAATTAATGTTGTAAATGAGGGCAATTGTATTTTTACATTTTTATTTAGAGTAACAAAAATAGAAAACTCATTTTCTACACCAATCTTTGAAGCACTATCAAGATAGCTTACACCTCTATTAATTGCTTCTTTGAATTTATCTATATCATCAGTAGTCAAATAGCCTTTATTGTCAATAAGTTTTATAAGTTCTTCACTATTTTTAGGGTTTATTGTAAAATTATGTAAATAATGTCCTTCTTCTAAAACAGTTTGAATACCTTTTGTTGTTTGCATCTTTTCATCAGATGTGTCACTAGAGTTTCTAAATGGACTGACTATATCCTCTATAAAAATATTATTTTGTGCATATATATTAATTCCATGAGTGATTTGAGTATTACCATGAATAGATATATTTCCCTCTTTACTTGCAAAGGTAGCACCAAAAAGTCTTATATCTAAAGCTTTAAATAGATTTTGCAAAATTGGTACTCTTTTTATATCATCAGGTTTTTGACCTATAATAACAAAATTAGTTTTGTCATCAATTTCTTTTTTTAGTAAATAGTTGTTTTTAATTGTATTTACAATTGCATAACCATTATTTTCGCCAATAAACTTATCAACTTCCTCTTTTATTCTAAGAGAATATTTATCATCTTTTTCACTTTTGTTCTTTTTTATCTCTTTTAAGGATGGATATTCTCCAAATAACTCAATATAAGTCTCATCAATATCAAGTGGTTGCATATTCTCTTTTTTATATCGTGTAGTGAAAAATATTTTATCTTGATTATCCAGCTTTAAATAGTTTCTAATAGCATATTTTAAAGCTTTATCGGTAGCATAAACCACACCATTTGGCAAAGTTCTAGGACTCCCTGTAAAATCAGCATTATAATTTGCAACTGTTGCTTTGACTAAAACTGCACCAAAAACTCTACTGTTAAATCTATTTTCCATTACTATTTTCTCCATTTTTATTTTCTTTTGATTGTTTAGCTATCTTTTGAGAGATGATATTATTTGAAAAGTACCCTGCCATAATTAATGGCAATAAACCTTTAATTGTCTTTTGTTCAAGTTCATAAGACATAACTTCACTTGTAAGCCTTCCAAACCAATCTTTTTCAAAAAATTTAAAAGCATGAGAATACTTTTGAATCTGTTGTGCAATAATCAGTTTAAAATCACTCGTACTATTTTTTGAGATAAAAGTATCAAGTAAAGAGTGTGTTTTTGAAGCTGACTTATTCTGTTTCAAAATATACCAAATCAACTGCCCACTGGCATATGCAAACTCCTTATCATTTTCTAAATGAACCTCATCATTTTCAAATAAATTTTCTATCTTTTTTCTTAACTTTTTAATCTCTGTTGCCAAATCTTCTCCTTTATGAAAGTTTTTGTGTAATGAAATATAAAGAGATAATTTCTCTTTAATCTTATAAGTTTTATCCCAATCACTATTTAGCTTTATTCGCTCTCTTATAATAGGAACACATATATCATCAAACATGTAGCCATTTATCACCTCTTGTTTTGATTTATAGATATAGTCAAAAATTGCTTTGTTATATTGGTAGAATTTTGTTGCTACCATGGATGGGACTTTCTCACTATTTGGAACATTTATCTTTTCAGTAAAGTAGTTATTTTGTAAAAAATAAGTAATCTCTTGCTCATTTTTTAGTGTATAAAAAAACTTTTTAAAACTTTTTTCTAAATCAAATATAGTATCAACAATCCCTCTATAAAAATCTTTACCAAAAATATCACTTATTTCAAAATCT
>JAMOMX010000244.1 GCA_027066935.1 Sulfurimonas sp.
CAAAGTGCTTTTATGTTAGCTCAAAATGAAGAAAAAGCTCTAAAAAGAGCAGCTTCCTCTGCATATAAATCAAATAGAGAAACTATTAATCCTAATAATGATGTACCAATGCCATGAAAAGGACAACCACAATGATAAAACAATTTATCAAATATAAATATATCATAGCTGTAACTTTTGTCATACTTATAGGCACAATTAGTATATTTCAATTTCAAACAGAAACACAAAAAGAGTTGAAAAAAACTACTATCCCTATATACAAGCAAAATAGAGAAGTTATTAACCCTGATAATGATGTACCAATGCCATGAAAAAAATACTTTTAATCTTAGGAATAATTTTTTTAGTATCGATAGAACTTGTTGCTGCACCCGATAATGCAGGAGCTACCACACTAAATACTTATCAAATTGCTACAAGCTCATGGTATCCGATATTTAAACAAGCATCTTTATATCTTTTTGCTTCACTTGCCACAATAGAGCTAGTTTTAGTATTTGGCTTTATGGCATTGAGGGGAGAGCTAGAGATAACTGGAATTTTGGCACAGCTGATAAGATTGACTTTAATTTTTGGATTATTTTTGATTTTTTTCCAAAATCCAAATTGGATGAATGCAATTTTTGACGGCTTTAACCAATTAGGAAATAATGCAGGTGCAGTTGCTTCAATTGATACTTTAACCGATTCAGCTTATACCGTATTAACAAGTGTATCAGATAACACTAGTATTTGGGAACCGATAGATTCAGTATTTTTATCGATAATTGGTGTTTTAACAGTTCTTGCGATAATTGGCTTAGGTGTAGAGTTACTTATGGCATATGTAAAATTTTTAATTGTTTTAAATTTATCAGTCTTATTTTTTGCATTTGGAGCATTTTCATTTACCAGGCAATGGGCTTATAACTCTGTTATAAATATTATTAAGGTTGGGGTGGAGTATATGCTGATTAAGTTGGTAATAGGTCTATCCATTTTAAATATTCAAACTCTTGCAAATGAAGCTATGGAAAATGATGGAAAAATGTTTGAGCTACTGATTTTAACTTTGATGATTTTTGGCTTAACAAGAATGATACACGGCATTGCAGAGAGTTATTTTTCAGGGCATGGTGCTAGTAATTCTAATCATGGCTTACAGATGGCAAAAAGTGCTACTATTGCTGGAGGAGCTGGTGCAGTTGGTGGTGCAATGGCTAGTGTAAATCAAGTAGCCCAAGCCGCTGCCGCTGGAAATCAAATGTCAAGTATAGGTTCAGGTAGTGGAAATAATGCAAGTGCTAATAATAGCACAGGTAAAGTAGGTAATTTTTTAAAATCTGCTGGAGCTGGTGCAATGGGTGCAGTTGCTGGAGCAACGAGCGGAGCAATCAAAGGTAGTTTAGGAATGAACACTTTAGGAGTAGGACAAAAAAGTGGTACAAGTGTCGGTAAAGCTTTTTCAGGTAAATCAGCAAATCAAAACCTATCTATGAATAGTCCTAGTATTGCAAGTAAAAAACATAATTTACATGCAGATGATAAGCTTGATGGCACTATTAGCAAAGCAAAAGATGATGTTCATAACAATAGTACCTATGTTTCAGGTGTACCAAGAGATAAGCCCAATGAGTAAAAAATCATTGAGAACTCACTTTATAAAATCTAGAGTTACAGAGTATGAATTTAACTTTATCAAAGAAAAAAGTTTAAATACAGGTTTACCTGTTTCGTCATACATTAGAAATTTATCAATGAACTATCCTCTAAAAAGTGTTGTAGATCAACGAGCCTTATCAGAACTTATAAAATGTAGAGCAGATTTAGGACGGATTGGAGGACTTTTTAAGATGTGGTTAGTTGCTGAAAAAGAGACTAAATTAAAATTAGGACAAAGAACTTATAAAACAATTGATGAACTTGTAAATCATATTGAACTAAAACAAGATGAAATTTTAGAGTTATCAAAAATACTTTTAAGAGTAAAGGAATAATAATGCTATTAAACAATATCAATGACAAGCTAGATGAAATTTTATCAATTCATCAATCTTTACCTACTTGGATACCTCTTAGCAAAGACTATGCTCATGAGTGTGGCTACAAAACTATTGATGGTTTGAGAAAATGGTGTTATAACAATTTACCACCTGAAAAGTTTGAAAAACATGGTAAAAATTGGTATATCCATGTGTCTGTAATCCATTTTGTCAAAAGAAAATATGTATAATGAGTTTGCCAACAGCTAACGGAAGGAAACGGAAGTGGCTAAAGTAATGGTAAATAAATACAATATCATTATACTTGATGGTACAGTAAATGGTAAGCGACATAGACTTACTACAGGTAAAAAAGCAGATAAACGGCTTTTACAATGGTACAACAGTCATACAAATGACGAGTTCTTTAAATTATATGATGATAAGTTCAAGATAGTGTCTAATGAGGTTATTACTTTTAGAGAGTATGGATTATTAATACTTGAAATTACAAAAAATAATCGTAATGACTTCTCACAAAAGGAGGAAACACAAAGATTTAATCGATTATGTGAAACTTTTGGAGATATGGATATTTCTAATATAAAAGCTTCACATATAACTAAATGGCAAAATGATTGTAGATTTGCACCTAAAACCATTAGAAATTATAGGTCTATCTTCAATCTTATTTTAAGATATGCACACTATGACGAGATTATAACTAAAAACCCTCTAAGTTTTGTAAAGGTTCCTAAAAAGATATATAAAGAGATCCATATATTTCATCAAGATGAGATTGAACTATTGATTGAAAAAAGTATTGGTCAATTTAAAAATCTTTTGATGTTTAACTTCTTTGCAGGTCTAAGAGGTAGTGAACTGATAGCTTTACGATGGAATGATATAGATTTCAAATCAAATACTATTAGAATAGATACACGAATTCGTAATGGTGTAGAAGATGTAACTAAATCAAAAAGAGTAAGGATTATAGATATGCTTCCACAATCAAGGAAAGCATTAAAAAACCAAATACTCTTAACGGGTTTTAAAAATGATTTTGTATTTGTAACACAATATGGTAAAGGATATAAAACTCCATCAGTTATAACAGAGTTATTTAAAAACTTATGTAATGATTGCGGTTTAAAGATAGGAACAATGCACACAGTAAGAAAATCTTGCAATACCTTACTAAAACAGTATGGTATGCCACAAGATTGGATTTTAGACCAATTAGGACATATTGAAGATGGTGTAAATCGTGAATACTATACGGGGAAAATCAAGCCGGATATGTCAAAAATTGGCAGAGTTTTGGCAGAGTTAAAAATCGGATAGTGTTAAAGTGCTGTATTTTGGGGTTTAAAGTGGCGGACAGTGAGAGATTCGAACTCTCGGTAGGATTACTCCTACGCATCCTTAGCAGGGATGTGGTTTCAGCCAACTCACCCAACTGTCCATAAATGAACCGAGATTATACACAAGCTAT
>JAMOMX010000245.1 GCA_027066935.1 Sulfurimonas sp.
GGCATGGGAGCTAAAATCACAAATGAAAAAGATAAGATAAAAATTATTCCAAATAAAGAGCCTTTAAAACCTCTTCATATCACAGTTCCCTCAGACCCCTCAAGTGGTTTTTTCTTTGCGGTTGCTGTGGCTATTATGCCAAATTCTAAAATTATACTTAAAAATATTTCGTTAAATCCAACCCGCATAGAGGCTTATCTTGTTTTAAAACAGATGGGTGCAAAAGTGAAGTTTATTGAAAAAGAGAATTTGTATGAACCAATTGGGGATATAGAGATTTCTTATGGCAAATTAAAACCTGTTGTTGTTGAGAAAAATATCGCTTGGCTTATAGATGAGTTACCAGCCCTTTCAATTGCTTTTGCATGTGCAGATGGAGAGAGTGTTGTAAAAAATGCCAAAGAACTTCGTGTTAAAGAGAGCGATAGAATAAGTTCAGTTGTAGAAAATTTAAATAAATGTGGTATTAAAACAGCTGAGTTTGAAGATGGATATAGCGTTGTTGGTGGAGAATTAAAAGAAGCTACGGTTGAAAGTTTTGGTGACCATAGAGTTGCGATGAGTTTTGCAATTGCTGGGCTAAGGTGTGGCATAAAAGTTTTAGATACACAATGCATTGAGACATCTTTTCCAAATTTTATAGAGCTTTTAAACAAAATTAGTAAGGTTCAAAGTGGAGATTAAATTAGCTAAAAATTATGGGTTTTGTTTCGGGGTTAAAAGAGCTATAGAGATAGCAGAAAACTCTCGTGATGCGACGACTATAGGGTCTCTTATTCATAACAATGAAGAGATAAGTAGACTTAAAAATAATTTTAATGTTCTTACATCAAATGATATCAATGAGTTAGGGGATGCAAAAAAAGCGATTATAAGGACTCATGGGATTATCAAAGATGATTTTTTTAAACTTAAAAATTCTGATATTGAGGTTATAGATGCAACTTGTCCATTTGTTACAAAGCCTCAACAAATTGTTGCTGAGATGAGTGGATATGGATATAAAATAGTTATTTTTGGAGATGCAAAACATCCTGAGGTAAAAGGGGTTATGAGCTATGCTGGTAATAATCCTATTGTTATTATGGATGTAGATGAGTTAAAAGATATAGCGTTTAGCCAAAAGGTAGCGGTTATATCTCAAACAACTAGAAAGATTAGTGAATTTCAAAAAATTATAAATTATTTAGTTGAGAATCTAAAAGAAGTTCGAGTTTTCAATACTATCTGTAATGCAACATTTGAAAATCAAGCCGCAGCAGATGAATTATCATTAGAAGCAGATGTAATGATAGTAATTGGTGGAAAAAACTCATCAAATACTAAACAACTTTTGACTATATCGCAAGAAAATTGTTCCGATAGTTATCTTATAGAAAATGAGACAGAACTTCATAAAGAATGGTTTACTGATAAGAAGATTTGTGGAATTACAGCAGGTGCATCTACTCCAGATTGGATAATTAAAAAAATTGTTGCAAATATAAGAAAAATTTCAGTAAAATGAGTCAATTAAACCAAAAGGAATGTGATGTTAAATGAGGCGAACTCTAAAGTTCTAAGTAAAAGTGCCATAGAATCGATGGATTTAGGCGATGAAGAAGATTTTGAATCGATGTTTGAAGCATCGATAAAAGAGGAGAAAGGCGGAAGTCTTGTTGAGGGTGTTATCGTATCGATTAAAGATGATGAAGATGGTGTTTTAGTTGATGTGGGCAAGAAACAAGAGGGGTATTTAAGAAAGAGCGAAATCTTAGATGAAAATGATGAACCTATTTTTAAAGTAGGTGATAAAATTTCTGTTATGATTACAGGTTTTAGAAATGAGAGACCAGGTCTTTCATATAAAAAAGCTATAAGAACTAAAAAAGTAGAAGAGTTTATATCAAATTATAAAGAAGATGAAGAGATTTTAATTGACGGTATAATTACAGGCAAAAATAAAGGTGGTTATATCCTTGAAGAGAATGATATAGAGTTCTTTTTGCCAAGAAGTCAAGCATATTTTAAAGATTCAAATACAATTACTGGTAAAAAAGTTAAAGCTAAAGTTATCAAAGTTGATAAAAATGCAAAATCTATAGTAGTTTCAAGAAAAGTTCTCATAGAAGCTGAGAGAGAGAAGAAAAAAGAGATTATTGATGCACTTTTAGTAAAAGATGATGTAACTTTGGGAGTAATTAAAAAGATTACAAGTTATGGTATGTTTGTAGATGTTGGTGGAGTTGATGGCTTGGTTCACTACAGCGAAATTAGTTACAAAGGTCCTGTGAATCCCTCTAATCTTTATGACGAGGG
>JAMOMX010000246.1 GCA_027066935.1 Sulfurimonas sp.
TAGACCAAGAAAATCTTTAAATTGGAGAACTCCAAATGAAGTTTTTTATGGAAAAAAAGAAGCAGCTTAAGAAAAATGTGTTATGATTTTTCAACTCAAAAATTGCACTTCGGATTTAAATTTTGGAACTATTGCTAAATTTAGACCTAACTTTCTCATCTTTTTTTCCTCCTTATTTTGATGATACTGTTTAATTATAGTAGTTTTAAATTGGATTTATTGGATTTTTTACTTTAAACATACCCATTTATTGCTATTTGAGTTCCAACTCCAATTTCCACCACTTTGGATACATTGTTGTTTACTAGTTAATCTTTCTGTTTTAGGTTTGATTTTTGCTTGTCCTGATATCTCTTGAAAATATCTTTTATATTTTGCTTGTGTTTTTGAATCCTCTATCTTTATCCACGGTAAAATTCTTGTTTTATATATCTCAATAGCTTTTTTCTTATTGCCATTATCTTTATAAACCCAAGCTACAGTATCAAGATCACCTATATCATCAGATTTTTCTAAATGTTTAAGATAAAATTTATAATCTTTAGTGTATTTACCACTTTCATGCATTTTCCATAGATATGTGTTTAACTTTTTCATTCTTGTCTCTACTACAGTTGGTTGATATGGTGTTGCTAAACTAGAACCTATTGCTCCACCAGCCATACTACCCCAAAAACCTGCATGTGACATAGTAGAAAGTATTACAACTAAAAATACAATTTTTCTCATCTTCTTCTCCTATTTTTCAAGATAAGAAAATTGTATCTATTTTAGATTGGATTTATTGGAATTAGAGTTTCCACCTCCTAAATAGTGCTATTATTTGAATACTAACTTAAACTTGAAATATCGTGAGACTATACACAGATGACTTTTTCTAGTCAGCCCTAGTGATATGATAAACACTAGACAAATCGTATACTTTATATCTAGCAGGAGTTTTTCTTCTCTCTCCTGCATAGCTGAGTATAAGTGCCAACTTTTTTTGGCGATCTACCCAACCAATAAATATACCACTATGTCCTACTTTATGGTAACTATAATTGATATGATATATCCAATCTCCTGCTTGTATCATATTTAAATCTGCAAAAGGACCTTTTTTTCTACTTTTATAGATAATCTTTCGTCTATTTTTTAAAAAACCTACTCTTGTATACACAGTATCAATATAATCCCAACAAGAGCCTCTAATAATCTCTCTTTTTATCAAAGTCATCTCTTTTGCTTTTTGCAAAACTTTTTTTGCTGAAGGTTGTGCCTTTGACTCAGCATCTATAATCAAAGATTCATAATTATTTTTAGTCGGTTGTATAGATTTATACTTTTGTCCACAACCAATAAAAAAAAATAGTATTAAAAATACTCCTATAAAATATCTCAAATCAATATAAAACATTAAGACCTTTCAAGTTATTATTATCCTATTAACAATTTATCAATACTCTCGTTCACAGCTAACAAGACTTATACTAGCACCATTTCCAACTTTATTATCATGAAATGACCATGTATTTTTACAATAGTCTTCTAACTCTTTTTCAGCTTTATATTGTATTTCAAATGGTACACTGTATGAGTTGGGATCACTTACGGAAAAGGTATACACTCTGCTGATTTTACCGCCCCTTTTCATATTCCATGCACCTATACAATTGCTAGTACAGATATAAGAAACTGAAGTTTTTGAGCTTGAACTAGAAGAGCCACTGCTCGTATAACTCTGTTGGCTATTTTTATTTAGTTTATCCATCAACTCTTTTGCTTTTCTTGATAGTTCTGCTTGTTTTTTAGCTTCCTCTTTTTTTCTCTCTTCTTCTAGTCTTGCTTGTCGTTCTCTCTCAAGTTGTGCTTCATAGTTTTGCTCAGCTCTTTTGACATAAGAGTCTGTATATTTTACATCATCATATAAAACTCCCAATCTTTTGGCTTTTTTGAGGTAACTCTCTGCTTCGCTAAAGTTGTTATAGTTTGCACTCTGTTTGGCTTTTTGTAGGTAGTCTTCTGCATCTTCCATATCTTCTTCGTCATCGTCAAGGCTTATGGCATAGCTTTGAGTTGGTATGAAGATATTTGCAACTGTAAATAGTAAAAATAGTGTTAAAATTATCTTTTTTGCATTCATAAAACTCTCCTAAATAACAAACTTATAACATCTTTTGCAACTCTTGCTTTGAGATATCACAATCTTTTAATATCTTCAAAAGTAAACCTATACCTATATTTTCATTTTTATGAACTGGAACTGTAGTACATCTACCATCTTTATGCTTTAAAAAATGGTGACTACCTTTAACTCTTAACACTTCAAAATTTAACTTTTTCAATACTTTCAAAAGAGTCTTACCAGATATAGAGGGAAACTCACTCATGCAGAAATTGCCACTCTTTGTACACCGATAAATTCATTGTCAATAGAAATTTCCTGTGTCTGTAAACACAACTCTATAACCTCTTTTATCCTCTCCATAAGCAAATCCAAAGACTTTGCTTGAGTATAGCAACCTTTTAATACTGGTACAGTGGCTATATAAAATCCATCTGCATCTTTTTCTATTATGACATCAAAGTTTTTTTTCATAAAATTACCTTTTTATTAAGTTATCGGTTATCACCTGACCCCATTGTCTTTTCGTACATTGACACTTTTAATGCTAATTTTGCTCAAAAATATACCATATTTAGCATATTTTTATCACCCACACTTAACTCATACATAGCCTTCTTTTTTCTGACACACCGTATATTATTCTTATACGTATTAGCAGTTCCTCCAACATTACCATAAAAAAAATCTATGAACCATCTAGAATCAGAATCATATAATGTAGAAGACCAATAATTATTAGAATTTATATTATTAAATCCTTCTTTGATAGTAGGAGCGTGCCTTGAAATATCTACTAAAGTTTGAAGTTCTTTAATAGATGGAAGCCTCCAATCATTATAGCCATCAAGATTTAACTCTTGACAATATTCTACCGCATCTTGCCAATTAAGTTTTAATGTTTTTGCATCACTATTGTCCTGCCACATCAAACCAGTGCTACTATCTGTTTTACTATCAGCAAAAAGTAAACTAGCACCTATTAAAAGTAAAAAAATCCTTTTCATACAATAACTCCTATAGTTTATATAAATAATAACTCTTTAAATATACAATCACACATAAAAAACTATTATTTAGTTCTAACACAACGAATATAAGCCTCTAATTTTTTTCCTTCAGCACTTGCACTACCTTTATCAAAAAAAACAAAATATGAACTTGAACCATCATATATAGATGATGAACAATAGCCACCAGAGTTTGTATTTTTAAATAAACTAACAATAGCGGGATGATGCCTATCATAATCCACAATACTAAGCAGTTCATAATAATCAGGCAATCTCCAGTCACTATATCCACCAAGCGAAAGATTTTGACAATACCTCTTTGCTCCACTCCAATCTCTTTTGACACTTTTTGCAGATGAATTATCTTGCCACATAAGGTTCTTTTTCTTATCTATGACAATATCCCCTTTTCTCTCCCATCTCTCTTTCAAAGCACTCTTTCCTGCTTCTGTCATCTTCTTTTTTAACTCTAATGATATTTTTATAGAAGTATCTTCACCTATAAAAACACTCTTTTGTGCTTCGTATTGCCACTGTTTATTTATAGCTTTTATAACCGTTACTTCATAATCACCCTCATCAAGTAAAATAGTAGTAAATCCCTCACCAGTCATCGCCTTTTTCTTACCATCTATATAGATATAAGCACCTTCTTTGTCACTTGAGATTCTAATCTTTCCCTGACCTGCAAAAAGATCACTTACCAGTAAAATCATCATCAAAACCAAACCCACTCTACTTGTCATGGTTACTCCTTAGATATGATGTCTGTATTATATCTAAAAAAAGATATTTAGAAAATCCAATTTGTCCAATTTAAAGATACTACAATTTCAATATCTTAAAGAAAGGAGGAAATATCATGAACATGAAGTATGAGTGTTGGGCGTATGTAAACGGCAAACCAGACAAGATGACTTATGTATCTGCACCAAGCAATGCAGAGGCTCAAATTCTTGCGATGGAAAAGTTTGACAAGCTAGGTGTCAAATGTGACTATGTAAAGTGTAAATTTAATGTGTATTTTTATAAAGATAATTTTTTTGATATCTCTATATCTTTTTTAACTAAAGAGTTTACAAGTTCTGTCAATGATGAATTTTTATTTTTAAGATGTTTCATCAAAAAATCTTTAATATCCTTATCCAAATATATCGGTATATCTAACTCTTCAATTGGTCTATAAAATTTTCCTTGTTCTGCATCTGTAAAATCATACTCTTTTCTCATTTTAGGCACCTTTCTTGATATACTTTTTTCTCTTTTTTTGTAGCTTTTCTAGCACTTATGATTTTGACAAGTTCTATATCATCTTTATTTTTAAAAGTGTGTACAACTACAAGTATCATTTCACTGGTTTTTACTTTTAAAACTTATAGAAATGGTTTTAAAAGGGGTATTAAAACTTAGTTCCAACAAACACTTATCAAAAAAAGTTGTCGCTTGAAAGCACTATAACTTTGTTATACCCATTTAAAACTTTCTCTAACTTATAATCAATCTATATTCTCACTAATAATATTAACTGGAGTAATTACTCCACTACTACCATCATAAGTAAATACTTTCCAAAATGTACCTAAACCATAATTTGGAACATAAAATGTTTTAATAAGCCCTTCTTCACTATATATATCTACTTTTGCACGAGAATTAATCAATGAACCTTGTACACTAGATGAATCCTTAGCGCTATAATTATTTACATAATAAGTATAAACTCCCAAAAAGCTTTTATAGATAGTAATAGTCTCTGGACCTTCTGTTTTTGAGGTATCTTCAGTATTAAGATCAGTTCTGTCAATATCAAGTTTACAATATGGAGCAGAATATTCTGTCCCTCTTTTATCCCAATAAACCATATATTCAGCACCGTCAATTTGAGGCGTTAATAACACAGAGTCTAAATCACCCGGTAAACTACCCCATGATAATACAATTCTAATTTCTCCAGATATAATAGTAGGTGTAATCGATACATTTTGCTGATCTGTTGTATGTTGACCTATTATCAATACATCAAAATATGTTGTTGTATATCCTATCTTATTAACTTCTACAGTATAATTACCTGCCGGTAAACTAACACTATATTGACCTTGCAAATCTGATGTCATACTGTGTACAATACTACCATCTTTAACATTGATACCTTTTCTAAAATTCAATTGTACATTTTCTATAATTGAACCATCTTTTGCATCATAAATAAACCCTTTAGCGATACCATCTCCTGCACGATCTTCTGGAATTTGTCTAAGCCTAGATATATTTGTTATTTCATTATAAGTAACATGTACATGTATTGTTTCTGGTATATAAGCTATTGCATTTATATTAAGTATATAATCACCTTCTGAAAGTACTATCTCATATTCACCACTACTTGAAGTAGCTTTTGTGAGAATTTTATTTCCATCTTTATATACATTTACAGTTGCATTTTGAATAGGATTTTTAGTTATTGCATCTTGTACAAATCCATTAATTGTACCTGAATTTATTATATCCTCTGCAATTATATTTATAGAAAAACCATAAATATTTACCGCATCAAGTTTAGAATAATCTCCTATAAACAACTCATATTCTCCCGGCTGAACAAATCTAGGGATTGTTACTTGAAGTGAACTGTCAGAATGATAACTTAATGAAATATTATTATACCATCGATTTTCATCTCTACTATATAATGATATTACTTGTTGAGATATATTATTAAATCCTGTACCATAAATATTTATACTACTACCTACTACTATCGAACTAGGAGAAATTGATGAGATAACATAGGAAAAAGGCACTAACATAAAACCTTCCCTATCATTTTGAACACTTTTACTACTAATAGCAACAACATTAACACCTTCTGTTTCAACCTTTTGACAACCATATTTAAAATTTTGACAATCTCGACGCTCTT
Organism: Sulfurimonas sp.; assembly: GCA_027066935.1. Lineage (GTDB taxonomy): Bacteria > Campylobacterota > Campylobacteria > Campylobacterales > Sulfurimonadaceae > Sulfurimonas. Next base: position 6,044 of record JAMOMX010000246.1, read on the forward strand.
TTATAGTCCAATGTAAAGGAAGGCTTTCTTTCGCTTTTTCAGTAGAAACTCCAGATTGTGCCAATTTATTAATAAATGGTGTTGTAAACTCTTTGGTTTGTATATTATACTGTGTTGTATTGTCATAGCTTAGATAAAAAGCTGCGCCATGACTAATAAATGCTTCTGCAATGGGTCTTTTCCCATTATTTAGTGCCTCACCCGTGTGACATGCATCAATATGAACATAGCTATTTGGCAAAGAGTCTGTTTTAGGATACTGATGATTGATATATTTACTAGTCACATAAAGCGTACCATCTGAGAACATTCCAACACCCGGCTGTTTATAAAAATTTAATAATTCTATTGAAGGGGTATTATTGATATTATACTCTACCCCAGTACCAAATGCATTCCAACCACTTTTTTTATTTATACCTCCATGTGTATTGATATAAATAACATCATATTTATCAAATGAATTAATATAGTTAATAATATTTTTATCAAATGTAGTAGCCGAAACTCCACACATCTCTTTATCTACAACAAAATCAACAGCATATCCTGCATTTTCCAAAGATCTTTTTATAGGACATAAATCTTCACCAAAATCTTTTTGAAAGCCAGATAATATAAGCGCTTTATGATTTCCTGTTGGTGAAACTCTTCGCAATTTTTTTAGTTGATTTTTATTTGCTAATAATTTTTCTTTATTTATACTAGAAATGTTTTTATCTTTTTTACGATTTTGATTGGTTTTTGGTGTATTTCTATACTCTGCATCTAACAGCACAACAACCGGTTCACCTTTTTTTAAATAGATAAAAATTGCATTTGAAACTACATCTACCGCAATTACATCAGGATTTTTTTGTAAATCATTGATAGCTCTTTGGATTGCTTCTTCTATGCTAACTGTACGCTTATACTGATTCAGTATGGATGTAAACTGATTAGAGATAGAAGATGCCTGTTTCAAATATTTTTCAGCCTCTTGAATACTCGAATAAGGTATTACTTGTGGAACAAAACCCCAAACTTCATATTTGTTATTTTGCTCATTCTTAACAACATCGCCACCACAACCAACTAATACAATAGTTAAAAAAATCAATAATAAAAATCTCATAAATTCCTCCTTTTTTATGATAATAAATTATACTAACTTTAAATTGGATTTTTTGGATTTTGGATTATAAATCTAAATTAAGCAATTATTAAAAGCTTTTATATAAAGATATAGATATACTTTTGTTTAAGTATGGTTTTATATTTCAGCTCAACTTTTAAAATTATATTAAGCTGAAATATAAGGAGTTGAAAATATTTTGAGCAACAGCAAATATATTTGCTGTTATTTTTATTATAGTCTCTTTTTATTGGATTTATTGGATTAACTTATCCAATTTTTTTACTCTTTCGGTAAACTCATATCATACATTTTACCAAGTCCTATAACTATACTTTTTAAATTACTTGAAATCAAACATACAATTATATAATAAAAAATGTTGAATTTTCTATTTTTTATTCAAAATCCAATAAATCCAATTTCATTTTACTAAAATTCTCTTACAAATTAAAAAAGGAGAACAAAATGAAGTCAACTAGAAAAATATTTTTTTCGTTGTGTGTAGTAAGCAGTTTAGCATGGGGATATAGCGATACAGTATATAAAGTTCAACAACAACTTAGTGAACTTGGATATAGAGTATCAGTAGATGGCAATCTAGGAAAAGGAACAGCTAGAGCTATCCGACAATATCAAGAGGACAATGGTCTTAGAATAAATGGTAAAGTTACAAACGAACTTCTTAGCAATTTAGGAGTTAGTAGAGGATCACAAGCCGTAAAAGAAAAAACAACAACAAACTATAACCAACAAAGTAGTACTAGTAACAATGAGGGCAGTTTTTTTGATGGTTTAGGAAATGGAAGTCTAACAAAAAATCTTAAAAATGGCAAATATCAAGTAGGATTTTTAGCTGCCTGGCCCACATATGGACTAAGTTTGAAAATGGACTACTCAAATAAAATGACATTTGAAGTAGTTGCAGCACCTCTTGGTACTTTTAGTATCTACTCTGCAAAAGTAAACTATTACCTAAGTAAACAACGAAAATACAATACTTATGCTTATGCAAATGGAGGAGTCGGTATATACGAATACCAAGGGTTAGGAACATATGACTGGAACACAGGAACTTATAAAGGCGGTTCAGAAACAGAAACCGTACCTATGTTTGGTGCAGGAGTTGGTTTAGAATGGAGCTGGAGAGAGTTTTTAGGACAAGATTTTCCTAATCTATACAGTACTATTGAATTTGGTTATGCAAATCTAAGCTTTGATTATTATAATTTTGGTGGTCTCATTTACGGTGGTGGTATATACTATAAATTTTAAAATTTTTACGAAAGTTAGCAATACTATCAGTTGCTAACTTTTACTAAATCCAAATAATCCAAATAAATTGTACTACAATTATTTCCTATAAAAATTGAAATTTTTTTAAAACAAATTTATGGAGAAAACTATGAATACAAAAACTTACTACAAAATAGGCATAACAGGTCACAGAGATCTTCTGCCTTCGCAAAAAGAGGAAAACCTTATCATATTAAAAGGTTATCTTCTCAAAATAAAACGAGAACATCCAAAAAAAAAACTTCTCATCCTAACACCTTTGGCAGATGGGGCAGACAGACTCATCTGCCAAGTAGCACTAGAACTAGGTTTTGATTATGATGTCATCTTACCAATGCCAAAAGAGCTTTACACCAAAGATTTTTCAAAAACTTCGCAAGAAGAGTTTAAACATTATCTAAAATACGCAAGAAAGATACAAACCATCAATCTATATGCAGGTAATACCTTGGAGCTAATTTCTAACTACTCTATATTTAGAAATTTCCAATATCGTCAAGTTGGCAGAACAATAGTTGATATGGCAGATGAGATGATCATTATGAGTGATGGCATCCAAAATAACAAAATAGGAGGAACACAAGATATAGCAAACTATGCAAAATCATATGGTACAATTTTATATAAAGTACAGTGTGGTAGATTATGTGCATAAAGGATAAGAAAATGACAAATTCCGCAATTCTTCAGTTTATCATAGAAGAACTTAGCAAATCTCAACTTAGCTGGGATGGAGATAAAGAACTGTTTGAATTAATATGCGCACCTCTATCTTATGGAGATAATATCTACAAAAAATGCAAAAATGCAAAACAAACTATACTTGACATTTTTAATCAAAAAGATGAATTTGATGAAAAAAAATTTAATTCTTTGGCTAACAACATCATTTGTGGTGAAAATAAAGCAAAACATATACAAAGTCTTTTAGATTTTCTAAAGGAGCAAATTTTATTTTTAAATATATCTACTGATGTAGATATAAATCAATTAATCCAAAAAATCCCATGTAAAAAAGAAGGTGAAAAAAGTTACAAAAGCAATTTTGGTAACTGGAAAAATGGTAACACTGATAGAATCAACCGTCGGGAAGTTAAACAAAGAATTGAGCAAAATTTCTATTTTTCGCCATCACTTTGGGATCAAGGTGAATATACCATCAAACAAACAATCAGAGAAGGCATTGCACAATTTATTAAAAAACAGACACAAGAAATTGAGGAAATCAACAATCTCTTTGAGGAAATAAGAAGAGAGTTTAATATGAAAAATAGCATTACAACAGATGAGATAAAAGAGTTGGAAAATATAGAAGATATGACACAAACTCAAGTAATGGAGTATATCTCTAAACACTACCCTTTAAAAAAACATCGTTCACAAGAGTTTATACAAAAGATGATTCCTATACTCTACAAGAAAGGCTACTATGAACTACTTCTAGATGACGTTATCCAAGCACTAGATATACATTTGCAAGATAGTAATCATATCAAAAAAATCAAAGCTAATATCTATGGTAGTTCCATTATGGGAGAATACCTAAAAGCTTTTAATATTTTATCATTAATTGAGTCAGACGATGATACAGAGATAGTTGATATGCGTACAGAGGCTATTTCAAATATCAGAAGACATTATCTAAGTGATATAACTATTGACAAAGAGCAAAAAAAATATATTATTGATATGCTCAAAGTATACTATAAAAATACCTTTGAACTTAACAATACTTTTCACTACTATCCAGCTATCAACTTGGTATATATACTAATTATCGAATCTATACTTTTTGATAATGAACAAAAAAAACAAAAACTTAGCAAAACCATAAACAACATCTATGAAAAATGTAAACCTTCTATCCTTGCAGATCAAAAAAGTGACAATCTCCAAAATAGATACTATGCAAATATCACTGAACTAGAGTTTATGCTTTTAAGAGGTACAAGAAGCCCTATCGCTGAATTGGAGCGATTTTTAGAATTAGAAGAGAAGTGTATCCCTTTAAGTGAACTCTCACGCACGCAAAGACAGATGCAATTTTTTGTAGATACCATCACCAATCTACATAGTCTTAACAATCCAATTTTAGAGAAAATACAAAGAGCGATAGAGGTGATTGATGATTTTATTGAATTTAGAGGGAAAGTCTAATAAAAACCCCCAATAAATTCTAAATACTTTAACTAAATCCAAAAAATCCAATTTATAATATATATCATTCTACTTGTAATCACAAACAAGGAGGAAGATTATGAAAAAGATTAGAAATATTTCATTGGCACTAGCATTAATTCCAGTTATACCTCTCCCAATATTTTAAAACCATAAATGGCACATAAGTAATAAAACATAACTATAACAATCTCAAAATTGATAGTAATGAATTACTCCCAAATCATAGTTTTGATAGTATTGCAATACTATCAAAATCACTACTTCTCACTCAAAGCCAAAGC
>JAMOMX010000247.1 GCA_027066935.1 Sulfurimonas sp.
CCTATACTTTAGGTCTCTGTGTTTGTGGATGGGAATTATAGGGAATTGTTGCTTTGATGTCAATAGATTTACAAAAGAATTTGAAAAGTTTTTTATCTATGTGAAATTTATAATCGATTTTCATTTTTTTTATCTACTCTTAAGATAATATTTTCTTTGTTTCTTTGATGTTTACTTTTTATATGTATCATACATCTAAATATTATATATTATAAGGAATAATTTATGGGACTATATGATCGTGATTATGCAAGAGCAGAACATGCTTTTGAATTTAAAAATACTGCAAAGAGTGATACGCAGTTAATTTCTTTTATAAAAGAAACTTACAAACTATTTGCAGCCTCTATGATGGCTGGTGCAGTTGGTGCTTATGTTGGTGTTCCTCTAGCTGGAACAATTTCGGCTTACTACATTCCTCTGTTTATATTGGAAATTGCCTTACTTATTGGTTTATTTTTTGTAAAGCGTAAGCCTGGAATCAACCTTATTGTTATGTTTAGCTTTGTATTTATGACTGGCTTGATGCTTGCACCATTGTTATCGCGTACACTTGGACTAAGTGGTGGTGGAGTCATTATTGGTAATGCTTTTGCTATGACATCTGTTGTGTTTGGTGCTATGAGTTTTTATGCAATTAAAACAACAAAAGATTTTACTGGCTATGGTAAACCTTTGATGATAGCTTTATTTGTAGTTATTGGTTTTTCAATTGTTAATATTTTTATTGGAAGCCCATTGCTTGCTATTGGTATATCTGCTGTTGTTGTGTTTTTATTTAGTATTTTGGTAATATATGACACTCAAAACATCATCAGAGGAGCTTACGAAACTCCTATCGATGGAGCTATTGCGCTTTACTTAGACTTTTTAAATATCTTTACTGCACTTCTTCATCTATTTGGCTTATTTAAGGGCGATGACTAACTATGTCATCTGCGAGGCTTCTTTCTCCTGAACTTTATCGGGTGATTGATGCCAATCTTAACCGTCTCAAAGAGGGAATAAGAGTTGTAGAAGACCTTATGCGTTATCTATATAATAATAAAAGCCTTTCAAAAAAACTTAAATCCCTTAGACACTTAGCAAGATATGAAAATATTGATGCCTTGCTAAAACATCGTGATAGTATAAATGATGTGCTTCGTCCAAGTATTGAAAGTGAACTTAATCGAACTGACTTAAGCTCTATAATAATAGCTAACTTTAAAAGAGCCCAAGAGAGTGCTCGTGTTTTAGAAGAGCTTCTTAAGCTAGAAGATATCAAACAAAGTGAAAACTTTAAACATATAAGATATGAGCTTTACGATGCAGAAAAAGAAGTGATAAAAACAACTTCAAATTCTAAATAAGATAGAGGATAATTTTTTATAAGATCTTTTGTTTGTTTGTAACTAAGTACATTTCTTGAACCACTAACTCCACTTTTTTTTATATATCTAAACATCTCCTTAGTGTTATTAAACTCTAATTTATAATTTATAATTTCAAAATTAGCATTAAAATATTTTTTTTGCAGTTTATTTATATAGTCTGCACTTTTTAAAATAGACTCTATTTTTGCTGTTTTATTTATGGTTTTAAATGTATTTGATGTAAAAATAGCTAAAGAGATTGGGGCTTCAAGTTGTTTAATATTTTTAAAAACTTTATCTAAATCAGTAGCCCACTGCAAAGCTGAAGCTGAAAATATAAAATCATAATTATAAGTTTTAAGCGATTCAAACAATCTCTTATCATTAAAATCACCATATATACATTGAATTTTTTTTGATTTTGGATGAAGTTCAAGCATACCCTTAGCAAAATCAATACCTGTGAAATATTTGTATTTCCAATCTATATTTTTTACTAAACTTCCATCCCCACATCCTAAGTCTAAAATATTTTTTGGTTTATGAAAGTTTTTTTTTAAAAGATGTTTTATAACCTTATTTTGAATAATATTATATGATGCATAGGAATTCGCATACTTTGAAAACTCTGTACCTATTTTCATCTTCTATTTACTGCTAAAGATAATATAAAAATACTTAAAACTGATAGAACAATAGTAGCACCTGATGGCAGTGAAAAGTAATAAGAAAATATCATCCCACTCACTACACTTATTATTGCAAATAAAAGTGATAATAATGATGTCTTAAAAAATCCTAATTTAAATTGTAATGCTGAAATAGTTGGGATAACCATCAAGGCTCCTATAAGTAAACTTCCAACTACTCTGATAGATAAGGCTATTATAATAGCCACAACTGTTACTAA
>JAMOMX010000248.1 GCA_027066935.1 Sulfurimonas sp.
TGATACTAAATTCTCTGTCTTAAATGTTTGAAACTTAACAGCATCTGCACCAGCTATAACTGCTACATCTATAAGCTTTTTAGCAAGTTCAACCGAACCATTATGGTTTACACCAGCTTCTGCAATTATAAATACACTCATTTTACTATGCTCCCAGCTTTTACAAAACCACCAATCTCTATACTCTCTTTTGATGTTGCATTACTACCGAAAAAAATCCCTTCTTTTACAGTTACACCACCATTTATTACACTAGCTGTTGATATATGACAATTATCTTCTATAATTGAGTCATGCTCTATTAACGCTTTAGTGTTAATTATACAATTTTTACCCACTTTAGCATTTGAATTTATTAAAGCTTGATGCATTACAATACTTCCCTCTTCAATAGATGCATATTTTGAAACATACGCTAAAGGGGAGATTATTGTTGGAAGTGAATAACCTATATTTTTGAGTTTATTAAAAAGTTTAACTCTTATATCACTAGATTTAACCTGTCCAATTGTTATAACTGCATTTTTATACTTTTTAAAAAACTCCTCTAAATTATCATCACTTCCAATGATTTTATAACCTAAAACTTCTTTACCAACAAGCTCTTTTTTATCGATTATTCCTGCTATATCATACTTATTTTCAAGTTCAATCACATCAATCACAGCGTGACAATGACCACTACCACCAATTAATAATATCTGCTCTTTCATAATACTACACTACTTGGTATATTTATAACTCTTTGTTCTAAATATTTTGAGTTGTCTAAATTTGAGTGCTGTGAATCTTTAAACATTTCAAGTTCATTCATAAGTTTCCAAATTGGTCTAGTCATTACACCATTTTTATTTGTAAAATCTAAAAAATCATCTCTATTTTCTATATTTTTCACAACTATAGCTTGTAGCCAATAGTTTGCAGTTGAGTTCTTAGTTTCTTTTATAAACTCTATATCGTCCATATCATCAAAAAACTTTTCATATCTCAAAGCCAATTCTCTTTTATTTTTTATAAAACTATCTAACTGCTCTAGTTGAGCACAAAGAAGAGCAGCATTAAGATTTGGCATTCTATAATTATAAGCAATCTCATCATGAACATATTCCCACTTATGGGGAACTTTAGCTGTAGTTGTTAAATACTTTGCTCTTTTGGCTAACTCTTCATCATCAGTTATTATAACTCCACCACCACCAGAAGTTATAATCTTGTTTCCATTAAACGAAAAAGCTCCAAACACTCCAAAAGTACCTGTATGTTTATTTTTATAGTATGAACCTAAACTCTCTGCTGCATCCTCAACTAAGGCTATATACCACTCATCACAAATATTTTTAATCTCATCTACTTTACAAGGGTGTCCAAAAGTGTGCATAGGTACACAGGCTTTAATGATTTTTTTTGTAGTTTTATTGATACACTCTTTATTTATAACTTCACAATTATCATTTAAAAACTCTTTTAATGACTCTGGACTTAATCCCATAGTATCTAAGTCTACATCAACAAAAACTGGTTTTGCTCCAATGTAACTAATAGCATTACAAGTTGCAACAAATGTTAAAGCTTGAGTTATCACCTCATCTTCACTTTTTACACCACTAAGAAGTAGTGATATATGAAGTGCTGATGTTCCATTTACTGTAGCAATCGCATATTTAGAACCAACTTTTTTTGCAAAATCTTCTTCAAATTTATCAACAAATTTACCAACACTTGACACAAATGTAGAATCGATACAATCATTTAAATATTTTTTTTCATTACCTAAAAATCTTGGCTCATGCAGAGGTATAAACTTTTTAGTTTTATAAATTGCTTGAATGAATTTTACTAGTTTTGTCATTTGCTTGTCCTCGTCGGTGCTTCGCACATCGCCTGCGGTTCCAATACTAAAAAAGTAAAGCAGTTTACTTTTTCTTTACGCATCTCACATTTTTCCATCAAGATATTTACCTGTTTCTTTATGTCCAAAGTCAGGAACCAATTTAAAAAATTCTTTTACTATCTCTTCTTTATTCCAAGATAGTTTTTGTCTGAACTCTTTTAGAGTTTTTTCAAATGAATTTAGTTTATTATCATCAAAAATAGCCTCATTTTTTATAATACCTAAATTTTCAAACTTATCCATATCCAGTATCTCTTTATCTGTAAAAAACTCTTCAAAATCTTTCTCACCTGTTGTATCACTACTTGTGAACAAACATGGCCATTTACCCTCTTGTGGCAAAGTTTTTGATAGCCCTCTTGCCTCATCTTC